>JBEKCX010000030.1:0-13735 GCA_050014655.1 Occallatibacter sp.
AAGCCCTGAATCTGCGCGGCGTGCAGATCGACGAAGAGGGCGCGGTTGGCGCCCGCGGTGGTGAGCAGATCGGCGATGAGCTTGGCGCTGATGGCCACGCGGGGGCGGTCTTTGCGGTCCTGGCGGGCGTAGCCGTAATAGGGCACCACCACCGTGATCCTGGCCGCCGAGGCCCGCTTGAGCGCGTCGATCATCACCAGAAGCTCCACCAGATGCTGGTCCACCGGAAAGCAGGTGGGCTGCACCACAAACACATCCACTCCGCGCACGTTCTCGAGCAGTTGGAAGTAGACCTCGCCGTCGGCAAAGCGCTGGATCTTGGACTCGCTCACCTTGACGCCGATATGGATACCGATCTCGTCGGCCAGCGGCCGGTTGGCCGTGCCGCTGAAGAGCTTGAACCGTTTGTCCTCGCTCAAGCTGCGGCTGCGCTTGCGATCGGGCGCCAGTTTGGCCTCCCTGCCTTTGGCCGCCGCATCGGCGGCTGCAAACTGTGCGGCCTCTTTTGCCGCCGCCTGCCCGCCGTCCTCTTCTGGGTCTTCCGTCGTCACCGTCAAGGTTTCCGCTTCCATCTCCGTGCACCTCCAAGCTGGTTGGCTTTGGCTGCTTCCCGGGCTTCATGTTCGAAGCTTTGGCTGGGCGACCAGGATTCGAACCTGGACAAGTGCCTCCAAAGGGCACTGTCCTACCATTAGACGATCGCCCAACAATGCAACCGTCCGCGAGTTTCTCTCGCTGAACGGCCGCCTGTCAAACTGCTCATTGCAACAGCATTTCGCGCCAGTACCTGGGGCGCGGCAGGGTGCGGGTCAAGTGACTCGCCGCCCCGGCCGCCCGCAATCGCTCGCGCGCCGCTTCCGCATCTCCACGGGTCCGGTACAACCCGTAGAGCGCCGAACCTGACCCGGACAGCGAGGCATGTAGGGCTGCCTCCGGAGTGCCCGAAGCCGCAAGAATGCGCTTGATCTCTGCAAGGGAGGGATGCTGGGGGAAGACGACGCGCTCAAAGTCGTTCTCGATCCAGCTCGTGATCCCGGTGCGGACAAGCACGGACTCTGCGGGTCCGGCGAGGTTCTCTCCATTTGAGAGAACACCGGAGGAGCCACCTCCCTGCCCACCCCGCGGAATCGCTCCCGCAAAGGCGCTGGCATAGGCGCGGCTCAACTCATTCAGTTTAACTTGGCTGGCCTCCGCGGTCAAACCCTCGGCGGCGCAGAGCGCGTCCCAGTCGCGAAAGGCCTGCGGCGTGGACACGCCAATCTCCGGCGTGGCCACGACGCACCAGACGGGCTCGATGTCGGGCAGAAGGGAGACCTTCTGGCCGCGATCCAAACCAAGCACCGTTCCGCCGATGAGGAATAACGGCACGTCGGAGCCGACCTGAGCGGCAAGATCCATGCGCCGCACGGACCAAACATCTGTGTCATCCTGAGCGGAGGTCGCCCCGGCGACTGGAGTCGAAGGACCTGCGTTTCGCTCTCCGCAAAGACCCTGAATCCCCAATTCCCGGGTGCCCCAGGTCTCGCTCTTGAGACCTGGGAGGGCAGCCAGTTCCGCTTCGAGCCCTACCAGCGCGGCCACCGCGTTGGCCGAGCCGGCGCCCAGTCCTCCCTGCACCGGCAGGCGCTTCTCGATGTGTATCTCCACCTCAGCGGAAAGGCCCAGGGCCGCGAGCGCCAGCACCACCATCTTCCAGGCCGTGTTGCGGTCATCCGTAGGCACGCGCTCGTCATTCGAGGTGAGACGAATCGAAGTGGCAGGCGAGGTGCAGGCGGTCACCGTCACCACGTCGTGCAGTTCGAGCGTCTGGTAAGCGGTGAGCAGAGAATGAAACCCGTCGGGCCGCGGCGCCCCGATGTGGAGGCCCAGGTTGATCTTGGCGTGCGAGCGGACGGCGGTAGGCATATCGGTTTATTGTAGGGGCTTGCCCAGGGCCTAATCTATGGAGAGTGAGAACCGGAGCCATGAAGCAAGAAACCGAGCAGCTTTGCCGCGACATCAACTGCATAAGCGATTACCTTGCTCTGGACGATTTCGCGGGAGCTGGTCCGGGGCCGGAGGTGCTGAGCGGCATCGACGTGATTGCCTTGCTCGGCAACCAGGTGATCGCCACGCTGACCGCGGCCTGCGAGTTGATGCGCCGGTCGCCGAGAGCGAGTCTGCTGCTCTCCGGCGGCGCGGGTCATTCGACTCAGCTTCTCTATGACAATCTGCGCCTGTCGAGCTTCGGAAGCCTTGTTCTCAATGGGTTCGTCCGGGAGACGATGGCGGAAGCGGAGATGTACGCCGCGATCGCGCAGGCCGCATTTCACATTCCGGCAAGCAGAATTCTGATCGAGAAACGCTCCAGAAACTCAGCGGAGAATGCCCGGTTCAGCCTGCAAATCCTGAAGGATTCACAGCGGCGGCATGAGACGATCCTGGTTCTTCAGGATCCAACCATGCAGCGGCGATCCATGGTCACCTGGGCGCGCGAGGCGGAGATTGCCGGATGGGAGGCGCGCACGTTGAGCCATGCCGTCTTTGTTCCGGCAGTTGAGCCGGATTCGGATGGGAGGTTGCGATTCGCGGCCGGTCAGAGCGAGGGAACCTGGACGATGGAGCGGTTCCTCGCGCTCATCATTGGAGAGATCAGGCGGTTGCGGGACGACAAGGACGGATATGGACCAAAGGGACGGAACTTTCTGCCGCATGTGGAGATTCCGAAGCCGGTAATCGAGAGCTATGAACGGGTTTTGACCAGCCAGTTGAACGCGTCGGCTCTTCGGTGAAGATTGAGAGCCAGCCAACGCAATCCGGTCGATACAATGAAGCTGGCGCCGGGCTGTCCAGGGCTTGGGGTTGACTGGCAACCTGATTCTGAACGCGCGCAAGTTATGCCGGAATGCTTGAAACTCCAACTCGAAGCTCTGCCGCGGGGAGGCCGCTGGAGCTTGCGCGACTGGATCACCGCGGCAGGGCTCTTTCTGGCTACCGCGGCTGTTGTGCTTTGGCAAGACGCGCACCTGGTCGTGCTGTGGGACCTGAGTTATACGCTGGACAGCAGCGTCCGCTTCGCCCTGGGGCAAGCGCCTTACCGCGACTTCCCCTTCGTTCATCCGCCGCTGACGTTCCTGATTCAAGGCGCAATCATGCGCCTCGCCGGGCGCGTCTACTGGCACCACGTTCTTTACGCCGCCGTGGTTGGCGGCTTGGGAACGGTGCTTGCCTGGCGCATCGCGCTGGGCACGCTGCGGGGGCGCCTGGCCGGGGCTTGGACGGTTTCCGTGCTGCTGGCCGCTCCGCTCACCGTGCTGGGCATCTACAGCATTCTGCCGCTGCCCTCCTACGACTGCGACAGCGCCTTCTCGATCCTGGTTGCAATTTTGCTCTTGCAGCGGCTGACGCCGGATGCAGTGGGTTTGAAAGGGCACGGCTTCACAGGTTACGGAAAAACTCCTCTCGGTCTGGCAGAAGCGTCAGGGCACGACTTCAGTCGTGCCGAAAGTGCGGAAGAATCAACCCGGGCTTTAGCCCCTGGGGGAAGCTCTTCAGCCGTCTGGCTCAGAATCAGGCCGTTGCTGCTTCCCTTCGCGGCGGGCGCGGCGGTTGCGCTTCCGCTCTTCTTCAAGCAGAACATCGGTCTGCCGCTGCTGGCGGTCACGGTTGGGGTGATCCTGGTGATGCTCGGAGCGAGGCTCATCGGGCGCGATGCGCCCTCACCTTCCAGCCCTGACGTTTCGGCTTTGCTGGCCGTACTGGCGGGCGCGGTGGCAACGCTGCTGGCCGCCGCTCTGCTGTTGCACTGCACGGTGGGCATGGGCAACTACATTCGCTGGACCATTCACTTCGCCGTTGAACGCCGCCTGCCGGGATTCACAGACATGCTCGGCATCTATCTGGAGCCGTCCCTCCAGTGGACGCTGCCTTGCGTGGCCGCGGCGCTGGTGCTGTTGCGCAGCCGCCAGGCTCAGCAGGATGCGGAAGATGGCCGAATTGCAAGCCAATTCCCCGAAAAGCGCACCTCAGGGGCTAAAGCCCCGGTTGATATTGCAGGATCTGCGGCACGACTGAAGTCGTGCCCTGACACACGGCGGAGTTCTTCCGCAGCGCGTAAAACTCGATGGGCACGGCTGCCGGCGCTGGCCCTTTTGGCTGCGCCGTTTCTCTTCACCTTGTTCGCGCTGTTCCTCTCCGACGATGCCGACGACCGCGCCGTAAGTCTGCTGGCGCTGTGGCCGCTGCTGCTCATCCTCGCCGCCGCGCTCACGCTCTTCTATCTCCTGCGCGGCCCGCTCGATCGCGCGCTCGTGCCCGCGGCTCTGCTGGCGGCCATCCACGGAACCCTCCTCTCGCAGCAGCTTTGGGGATCCACCTACGCCATCTGGCCGCTGCTCATCTTGCTTGTTGCCGAAATGATCGCCTTCCTCGCGAGCGTTACCCCGTCTCGCAAGGCGCCGGAGACAGCAAGCTGGAGCCCCGCACCAGCGCTGGCCGCGGTAATTGCCTCAACGCTGCTGGTCTGCGGCGGGCTTTACACAGCCAGCGAGGATCGCCTCTCGTTCATCGACCTGCCGGATGGGCCGGTGGTGCATTCGACCCTGCCGCCAATCAAGGGAATGGCGACCCCCGGACCCTATCTGCCTGACTTTGAAGAGCTGCTGCGGTTTGCCGAGGCCAATATCCCTGTTTCGGACGGGTTGATCCTGCTGCCCGGCGAGGATCCGTTTTACTTCGCCACGGGCCGCGTGCCGCAGTTTCCAGTGCTGCTCTTCGACCCCGCCACCGACCCCTACTCACCCGCCCAGCTCTTGGAACTCGTGCGCGCGCGCAACATTCGCTGGCTGATCGTCAAGCGCGAACTGCAGATCAAGGAGGACGTGACTCCGCAGCGTGAAGCCACGATGAAGGCTCTGCTGGAGGATTTCAAGCCCTACGCCCGGCTCACAGCCTACGATGTCTACCGGCGTCCATGATTCAGTCACAATTCGATCACAACGCCGACTCCCAACCTAGCCGCAAGAACAAAGACGCCGCGAGGGTGGGGGCACCCGTCTTCGCCATGTCGTTTGCGGCCGCCATGCGCCGGTGAGCTCGTACTCACTGAGTTTATGTGATGGTAATTAGGGGTGCGCGTTCCACGAGATATCTGGCCAGGCTCAATGTGGAAACTTCGTCGCCGGTGGGATGAAACTCCATGGCCACCATGCGCTTGTAGTTCAGCTGGGCGAGCTTGCGATAGATATTGACGTAGTTGATCTCGCCGGTGCCGGGCTCGTGGCGGCCGGGCACGTCGGCCACGTGGATGAGGCCGATCACGTCGATGTGCTTGTCGAGCTTCTCGATCAGGTTGCCCTCGGCGATCTGCTCATGGAAGATGTCGTAGAGGAATTGGACCTGGGGATGATTGACCTGCCGCACCACTTCAATGGCCTCGGCGGCGGAGGTGAGGAAGTAGCGCGAATTCTCCTCCGGGTCGATGCACTCGAGCAGCAGGCGCACCGGCTGGCCGTTGATCTGGCGGCCCTCGACGAGCGCGGCGGCGCGCTTGAGCGTCTCCACGCAGCTCCGGTGCTGCGCCCAGCGCGAAAGCCCCGGAACCACGTCGCCGGAGAGCAGAATGATCGCCGGGCAGCCGAGGGTCTCCATGGGGGTGAGCGCCTGGCTTAGCTCGGCCAGCAACGCGTCGCGGGCGGCGGGATTGGCGATGCCGTGGGCCAGGCCGGCGGTCGCGTCAAACTCGATGCCCAGCCGCTTGCGCGCGGCGTTGGCGCGGTCAAAGTCGGCGGCGGACCACTTGCTGTACTCGCCCACCAGCTCGACGTTGCTGTAGCCCGCCTCGGCCACCTTGGCCAGCCGCTCCTCGAAGGGCAGGTCGGTGAATACCGTCCACAGCATCACCGAAAGCGGAAACGGCGCGGCTTTGGAGGAGGATTCGCCGCTCGCGGGTGCTGCCTGGAGCGGGGCCACAACGGCGCTCAACGCGGCCGTGGCCAGGGATTGCGTAAAGGTGCGGCGATTCATGGGAGCCTCCTGAGGCTCAAGGCTTCGTCTTCGCCTTGCGGGAGCGGCGCAGAGCCTCCCAGTCCTTTTCCGTCTGGTCGGCGTAGAGGGAGCCGAACTTGGCGAGGGCCTCGGCAAAGCCGTCTCCGCCGCCCAGGTAGCCGGCAATGACCAGCGGGTCGCCGGAGCGGGCGTGGCCGCGCGCTAGCAGTTCGCCGCAGACCTCGCCGTAGGCCTGGAGGCCGGCGCCGGCCAGATCTTCAAGCTCGATGGAACCCTTGTGATCGTTGAGCTGACGGACGAGGTACTGGCGTCCGGCGATGTGCGTCCAGCCGAGAAACGGATCGGACTGCAACTGCATGGCCCGCTGCCCCTCGGCCACGCGCTGGCCGTTGTGGTGGGGCGGGCGCGCATCAGGCAGATAGGCGGTGTAGCCAGAAGCCGGCTCCTCCTTGATTTGCAGGAAGAGCGGGTCGGCGGGGCCGTTGCCTTCAAAGTAGATGCAGTAGTCGCGCAGGCCCACCGAGCCCGTGCCTACCACCTTGAAGGCCACGTCCACGGGCCGGTAGAAGGACAAGAGGTGCTGCCGCTGCGGCTCCAGCATCTCGCGATAGGGGGCAAGCGAGGCAAGCACAGCCTGGGCCTGGGAGCCGGTGACGCGGGTCAGCATCGGTTTGGATTCCTTGAAGCGGCGGGGCGCGGCTGTCTTGCCCGCCCCCGATTTCGATGCCGGCTCGGTGAGCTGTTCCAGCGTGTGCTGCGGCGTGGCCCGCTCGGCCTTCATCAGGGCCGCGTGGACCGGTCCGACCTGACCCAGGCGATGCACCTGAGAGCGCGCCACTTCCAGGCCGGGCATCTTGGCAAAGGCGCGCATCTGGGCGGTGTAGCGCTCGATGCATTTTTCCGCCGCTTGCCGTGCCGATGAGTCCTTGTGGCCGGATTCGCGCCCGGCCAGCACCAGGGATGCGGCCATGCGCTTCAAATCCCACTCGAAGGGGCCGCGAATGGTCTCGTCGAAGTCGTTGATGTCGAAGACCAGCCGTCCGTCGGGCGCGGCGAATGCGCCCAGGTTGCGCACATGCGCATCGCCGCAGAGCTGGCTGACGATGCCGGTCGAGGGCAGCACGGACAGGTCCGCGGCCATCACCGGCACGGCGCCGCGAAAATAGCCGAAGGGCGACTGCGCCATCAGCTCGTACTTGAGCTTGATGAGCGCAGGAACGCGGCCGCGCATCGAGCGCTCGAGCAGCTCGGGTGGGGGTGTCTTGCGTGCCTTGATGTTGAGTTCGTCATGTTCCTGGCGGCCCACCTGCTTGCGCCGCGCCTGACCGAGATTGCTGCGTTCTTCCGGAGTTGTCCAATGCATAGCCCGGACGATACAACGCTCTGCCTGGGATGCGCAACCGCCGTTCCGGCGCGAGCGGGCGAGCTATACAAAAGGGTTGACGATCTTTACTCCGTCGATCTCCCGGCCATGCTGCATTTCTTCAGTGAGAAGAATCCGGCAGCCGGTCTGTTTGGCCATGCGCAGGACAAGAGCATCCCAGTATGAGAAGCCGTGTAGCCGATGCAGGTCGATGGCGGCGAGAATGTCGCTGAGGTCGGGCCGAGCGACCTCAAATGCGGCATACAATTCCACCTTCTCTTTCGCCCGGGCGGAGTCCGCCTTGAATTTGCGCTTCACCGCTACGAAATACTCCTGAAGCACCTGGGTAGATACGACGCCCGATCTTTGCTGCATGTGGTGGAGAATCAGCGCCACTGCGGTCTTCTGCTTGACCGGATCGCTTGTATCGTCCGCATAGACCAGTATGTTGGTATCCAGGAAAGTGCGAGCGGATCTCCCGGGCGCGGCTTCGATTCTGGTCACTTCCGATGTTCGCCGCTCGACGATCACCCGTTCTCCAGCGCCTGCCAGGGTGAGCAGACGACGTGAACGAGCCTTCCGATCACTCACCGGGGCCAACGGATGCGCTCCTCGTAAAGCTCTTCGCGATTCCACTTCCAACCGTCGGGATTCCCCAGAGGGGGAAGCTGACGAAGCTTTTCGACCACGCTTTCCACGCTGCCTGCGCCTGCGATGTGTTGCAGGTGCTCGCGAATCTCCTGGTTCAGGCTTTTGCCAGTCGCGCGGAGCGTCTCCCGGGCACGCGCGACCAGTTGCTCGTCGATGGAGAGGGTGATGTTCATATACACATAATACGTGCGCACGTATTATGTGTCAATCCCAAATCTGCTCAGAAGCACTCGATGTGGTCGCAGGCGTTCATCAACGGAAGCTGCAGGGTCGAGTCGTGCTCGGGGCCGGAGTAGATGGTGATGGCGGCCGGCTTGTAGTCATCGGGCCTGGCGGTCATGATGTTGGGCACGAAGGTCTGCGGGTTGCGGTCGTAGAGCGGGAACCAGGTGCTTTGAATCTCGACCATCACAGTGTGGCCGGCTTTGAAGACGTGGTCTACGTCGTGGAGCGAGAAGCGGTACTCGTGGATGGAGCCGGAACGCAGCGGCGCAGGCTTGTCGAAGGAATCGAGATAGCGTCCGCGGAAGATCTCTTCGTTGGTCATCAGCTGGTAGCCGCGCATCTTGGGGTCGGAAACAGTCGAATCGTCGGGGTACTGATCGATGAGCTTGACGACCAGGTCCGTGTCCGCGCCGGTGGTGGAGGCGAAGATGTCGGCCAGGACTTCGCCTGTGAGGATGAGGTCCTTTTTGAGGACGGGAAGCCTCCAGAGCGCAAGGTCCGTGCGATCGGTGACGAAGCGCTGGTCCTCGGTCATCCAGTTGTACCACTGCGAGCCCTCGCTGTAGGTGGGCTGGATGGGGCGATGGCGGTATGGGACTGGGTTGGCGGGATCGCTGAGGTAGCTGGTTTTGGCTTCGACGGTCGAGCCGCTCCAACTGAGCAAGCCGGCGCCCTGGAGATGGAGGCTGGTGGGCTGCGATTCGGTGGGCGGAAAGTGGGAGTAGCCCTTCCAGGTGTTGGAGCCGGTCTGGAAGCTGGCCGTGTCTTGAAGGTCGAAGCCGGAGGGATTCGTGCCGGGCTCGTCCTTCAGGTAGTGGGCGAAGAATCTGGCTTCGATCTGCGCGCGGAACTCCTTGCCGATGGGCTCGGTGTAATCGAGATTGCCGAGATGGCGCGCGGATGAGTTCCAGGAGCCGTGCCGCCAGGGACCGAGGACGAGAAAGTTCTGGCGGTTGGCGTCGTGGGGCTCAAGGGACTCGTATTCGATCTGCGGCCCGAACATATCTTCCTGATCGTAGTAGCCTCCGACGGTGAGGGTGGGCACGGCGACGGCGTTGAGCGAGTTCTCGACGGCGCGCGAGGTCCAGACGGAGTCGTACGCGGGGTGCTCCAGGAAGAGCTTCCAGGTGGGCAGGAGTCTGGAGCCGGAGCTTTTTACGTCCTCGGCGAAGGAGCCGCGCTCCAAGAAGTAGTCGAAACCGTCGCGGGGTTTGCCGTCCTTGTCCTTGCCGTAATCGACGGCGGCTTGCTCCTTGCCGGATTCCATTTCCAGCACGTAATCGTAGCCGTAGCTTTGGCGGAAGGCGCCATTGTGGAAGAAGTCGTCGCCCATCCAGACGTCGATCATGGGGGCCTGGGGCGAGATGGCTTTGACCGCGGGGTGGGGGTCGATGCCGGCCATCATGGCCAGGAAGCCGGGATAGCTGGTGCCGACGAAACCCGCGCGGCCGTTGTTGCCGGAGACGTTCTGGAGCAGCCAGGCGACAGTGTCGTATGTGTCGGTGCTTTCGTCGATGGCCTTGGGGTCGCGATGGTCGGCGAGCGGCCGGCTCATGATGAACTCGCCCTCGCTCTTGTAGCGGCCGCGAATATCCTCGGCGACGTAGATGTAACCCGAGCGGGCCAGCTCGGGGCGGCCGTATGCGAAGGATGCCTGGTTGGTTCCGTCGACGCCGTAGGGGGTGCGCAGAATGAGGAATGGAAGCGGGGCGGCGATGTCGGCGGGCTTGAGAATCACAGCGTGGAGCTTGACGCCGTCGCGCATGGGGATCATGACCTCGGAGCGCCGGTAGTCATGAAAGATGTGATGGACGGGCGGGCCGGTGCGCCGGTAAACAGTGTCCGGTTCGCTTGAGTGAACCAGGCTGATGCCTTGGCCGGCGGCGTCGACTGTGAAGCGGTACGCTGTCTTCGACTCGGTATGGCGGAATTCGAGGGCGGAGTCTGGCTTGAGCTCGACGGGAGCATTGCGTTCGGTCTCGACAAAGAGCTTACCGTCCTGGGCGTAGAAGCTGAGCGGCGTATCGGGCTCGACGGGGTCGGTGTACTCGCCCGAGAGCGCTTCGAGCTGAGCGGCGGCGGGCGCGGCGGATTGGGCCGGCACTGGGGCCTGGGCCGGGCGCGGCGCGGGCGAGGCAAGCGCAAATGCGGAGGACAGCAGGACGAGGGAGAGGACGGCGCGAGCAACGCGAAGACGGGGACGGGGCAAAGGGAATACCTCCTCGGAGCTTCTCAGTAGAAGCATCGGGAAACCGACAGAATCAATATCTTACGAGATGGCGCGGAAGAGCCAATAGAGCAAGCCTGAAAGCAGGGCGGCCGCCGGGAGGGTGAAGAACCAGCCCGCCAGGATGTTGCGCACGGTGCAGATGTGGAGACCGCTGCCGTTAGCCACCATGGTGCCGGCCACGCCGGAGCTGAGAACATGCGTCGTGCTCACCGGCAGGCCCCAGGTGTTGGCGGCGAAGATGGTGGCCATGGCCACCAGCTCTGCGCTGGCGCCCTGCGCATAGGAGAGATGCTGCTTACCGATCCGTTCGCCGACGGTGACCACGATTCTCTTCCAGCCGACCATGGTGCCCAAACCAAGGGCCAGGGCCACAGCCACTTTGACCCAGTCGGGGATGAACTTGGTAGCCTGGTCTACCTTGCTCTTGTAGTTTGCCAGAGCGGCGTTTTCTTCCGGCGTAAAGGCCGGGGTGTGGTTTTTCTGCATCAGGCGGATGGCTTCGCTGGCCACGTACATATCGTTGCGGACGTTGGTCTGGTCCTGCGCGGGAACCGACTTGAAGACCTTGTAGAGGGCGACCTCGTGGTTGAGGTCTTCGACCAGTTCTCGAAGAGCCAGGATGGTGGCCGGCTGAAGCTGCTTGGTGCGGATGTAGTCGGTAACCTCTTCGCGCGCATCGGGGCCAAGGATGGCGTTCTTGTCCACGTGCCGGTCGAGGATGTGGCCGGCCTGCTCTGAGGCGGCGATGAACTGCTGAACGTCGTTGGCGGTGACGGCGTGGTTGAGGGCGTAGGCCGTGGGGACGGTGCCGATAAGGATCAGCATGATGAGGCCCATGCCCTTTTGGCCGTCGTTGGATCCGTGCGAGAAGCTGACGCCAGAGCAGGTCAGCAACAGCAGGGTACGAATGGGCCACGGCGGCGGCTGGTTGTTTCTGGGCGCCTCGTAAAGGGAGGGGTACTTGATGAACCGCTTGGACACCATCATGAGCAACGCCGCCGCGCCAAAACCGATCAGCGGCGAGATCAGCAGCACCTTGAAGACCTTGGTGGCCTGCTCCCAGTCCACTCCGGAGGTGCCGGTGCGGGCGTTGAGCAGTTGGTTGGCGAGGCCCACGCCGATGATGGAGCCGACCATGGTGTGGGAACTGGAGGCAGGCAGTCCGAACCACCAGGTGCTCAGGTTCCATACGATGGCGGCAACCAGCAGGGCGAAGATCATGGAGTAGCCCGCGCCGGAACTGACCTGGAGAATCAGCTCGACTGGAAGTAGGGTAATGATGGCGAACGCCACCGTACCAGAGGAGAAGAGTACACCAGTCAGGTTGCACAGGCCGGACCACACGACGGCGACGGTCGGGTCCAGCGAATGAGTGTAAATGACCGTGGCAACGGCGTTGGCGGTGTCGTGGAAGCCGTTGACGAATTCGAATCCAAGAGCGATGAGCAGCGCCAGACCGAGCAGAAGATAGGGCCAGACATTGGTGATGGTCACCGTGTCCAGATCTTTGGAGACATGGAAGCCGATGTAAGCGATACCGCCCGCAAGAGCCAGCAGGAACAACATGAGGCCGATGCGGCTTGAGGATTTTGTCCGCTTGCGGTCAACGACCGAAGCGCCTGCGGGCATAATTTCAACTAACGTAGCCATGTCGGCCATCAGAAATTTCCAAAGCGGCCGGAGAGATTCCGGTAGCGCCTGGGCCTCCTGGGTCGAAACTCAACGAGGAGCGCACAATGTAAATACAAAGGGGATCGCTTGTGGCGGGAGAGAGAAGAGCCGGATAAATTGGCGTCCATAAAACCCCAACAACCGCATGGAATCGCAGTTGTTTGCTCGGTGAGCCAGGTGAGTCTGACCCTGCTCGGTTGATTCTACACCAGATAGGGGGGGAGCTGGCTAGTGGAAAAGCAGGAGCGGTGGAAATCTGGGGCAAGCGCGGGTCAGCGAATCAGGAATCCGCCAACCGCTGCAAGGTATCGCTATACCTTTCCATCACGCGCCTTGCTGCCTCCAGTTGTTTCGCGAGTTTGGGGTCATCCTTCGCCTTTTCCTGGAGTTCGGTCCAAAGGACGCCGTGGCGATCATCGCGAGGTTTTGCCTTTTCTTCCATATCGGTGATTCGCTACCCACGCAAGCAATGTCTGTTCAGACAGCAAGCAGTTGCCTCTGAAAGCCCACTTCTTCCTCGATAGAGACCGGCTCACTCCGGAGGATACTTTCGTAGATATACCTCATTCTGGCGACTGGAAGCCCTCTGGGAACGAATCGGAGCACGGAGGCGGCCGCGTACTCGCGGCTTAGTTCAAAGGCCAGCCACCTGCGTCCTTCGGCCTCTGCCACCATGCCGGTGGTATTGGAGCCGGCGAAGATGTCCACAACCAAGTCGCCAGGGTCAGTCAACAAGCGAATAAAAAACTCCGGTAGCTTGGAAGGAAATCGTGCCGGATGCCCCTTGACCCCTAGCTCTTTGCACGCTCCAAGGTAGACGCCATTGCTCTCACAGTTTGGAATCTGCAGCAGGTTGGAAGGGATCGCTCCGCCGTTATCGGTCGCGAAGGCAAGGCCAATCTCGTGTCCTGAGGGCCGCAGCTTGGGTGTGTAGAAAGCAGCAGGATCTTCCAGCAGCTTCTTCATCCGCGGGCCGTATTCCGTCAGAACATTGGCAATATTGGCCTTGGGCCATTCTGAGCGGGAAAACCACCAGAGCGTATTGACAGTATCCTTGGCCCGCAGCTTTCGCTTGTTCACCCACTCGATGGGACTGGGCAGCTTGGACGGATTGTGCCAGAAGAATTCCTGTGCCAAGTGAAATCCCAGATCATCGCAGAACTTCAGCAATACCCGGAACTGGTAGAGGCAGCGCACCGGGACTCCTTTTCGATATGCTCCCCCGAGATCGAGGACAAAGCTCCCATCCTCACGCAACTTCTGGTAAACCAGCCGGCCAAATTCCAGGAGCCAATCCACGTATTCTGCCTGGTCGAGGTTGCCATACTCCTTTTGCCGCTGCAGGGCGAAGGGAGGGCTCGTGATGACCAGGTTCACCGACCCATTGGGCAAATCCGCAAGCAAATTCAAGGAGTCGCCCACATAAGCGGCGCCGAGTTGCGTCGAATAGGCGGGATGCGCGGAGAGGAGGGTAGCCGACATCGTTACCTCATACAGTCTATAGACTGTAGATTTCAGCTTACCACGGGGCGACCATGGTAGGTAATGAAAACCTCGAACTCTCAGATTACCGCGCGCGCAAGGTTTGCGGTCAACCTGAGATTTGCACG
>JBEKCX010000031.1:0-13692 GCA_050014655.1 Occallatibacter sp.
CCGGCGACTCCGCCCCGGTTCACGCCGACTCCGGAGCAATTGGCCATCCAGGCGGCATCGGAGAAGGACCACCAGCGGACGATGGACCTGCTGGGCATCAAAGAACTTCGGCGCGGGGCCGATGGAGACGCCAAATCACCCTATGCGGCCAACTATGACGAGTCGAAGGCCGACGTCTACTCCAGTCTGCCCGACCCTTTGCTGCTCAAGAACGGCAAGCGCGTGACCTCTGCCAAGCTTTGGTGGACGAAACGCCGTCCGGAGATCGTCGAAGACTTCGATCGCGAGATTCTGGGCCGCGTCCCCGCCAACCTGCCCAAGGTGACTTGGGAGGTGGTGAGCACCACACAGGAGAAGAATGGGGATGTAGCGGTGGTGACCAAGAGGCTGACCGGCCATGTGGACAACTCGGCATTTCCGGCGATCAAGGTGGATATCGACCTGACGCTTAGCACCCCGGCCGGTGCCGCCGGGCCGGTTCCGGTGATCATGGAATTCGGGTTCAGCAAGGAGTTCATGGCGGCCATGGCCAAGCGCTTTCCTCAGTTTGCCGCCGGGGGATCCGGCAATCAGGGCTCGACATGGCAGCAGCAGGTGCTGGCGCGAGGTTGGGGCTATGCAGAGCTGATTCCCACCAGCTACCAGGCGGACAACGGCGCCGGACTGACCGAGGGAATCATCGGCCTGGTGAACAAGGGCCAGCCGCGCAAGCTGGACGATTGGGGCACGCTGCGCGCCTGGGCCTGGGGCGCCAGCCGGGCGCTGGACTACTTTGAGACCGACAAGGCCGTCGATGCCAGACAGGTGGGCCTTGAGGGGCACTCGCGCTTTGGAAAGACCGCGCTTGTCGCCATGGCCTATGACCCGCGCTTCGCCATCGGCTACATCAGCTCCTCCGGCACCGGCGGGGCCAAGCTCTACCGGCACGTCTTCGGCGAGCAGTTGGAGAACCTGGCGGCGGCGGGCGAATACCACTGGATGGGCGGCAACTTCCTCAAATATGCGGGGCCGCTCACCCCCGGCGACCTGCCGGTGGATAGCCACGAGTTGATTGCGCTTGTGGCGCCGCGCCCGGTCTTCATCGGCGCCGGAACCACAGCGGGAGACGGATGGGCCGACGCGCGGGGGATGTTCCTGGCGGAAGCCGGCGCTGGGCCGGTCTATCGTTTGCTGGGAAAGAAGGATCTTGGAACTGCGGAGTTTCCGCCCATTGAGACGGCGCTGATCGATGGCGATCTGGGCTTCCGCCAGCACACCTTCGGGCACACGCCGGCGCCGAACTGGCCCACCTTCCTGGACTTTGCCAGCCGCTACCTGCACGCTCCGGCGGCGGCCAAAGCGCCCTAAAGCTCCTTTGACATGACGATGTAGTGGCATTCGACGCCGGGTTTGAGCGGCTGAGACGAGTGAAGCTCCTCGGTGCCGGTCTCGAAGTAGCCAAATCTGCTGTAGATATGCGGCAGTTCAGCGCGCTTGCTCAGGACGGCAATGTCCACGGCCTCGCATCCCTTTCGGCGCAGATGATCTTCGGCAGCCTCGATGAGCAGGCGCCCGATGCCCGCGCCTTGATAGGCGGGGTCAACGGCGTGCAGGTCGAGGTAGCCGCGCGCATGTCGAGCCTTGCCGGCGACCCGGGCGATGAGCCGGCCCACGTACAGGCGCGAATCTCGAACCTCAGTGTAGATGCAGCCGAGAAGCAGGCCATAGGCGTTCTCCGCCACCAGAATCTCGCCCTTCCGCATGGTGGCGGCCAGGCGTTCTTCGTCGGTGCGCGTGCCCTCAAGGAAGCTCTCGACAGAGTAGGCGGAGTTGATGAGCGAAATCAGATCGACGCGGTCGGCTGCGGTCGCCAGCCGAACGCCATGAGGGAGATAGAGCTGCGATTTGGACACAGCTTGCCTAGTCATATGTCCTGGCCCGGGCAGAAGAAGCGCCGCCCTCAGGCGCTCTTTGCCCCTTGGTGCCATTCTAAGGCTGCGTTCCGCCGCAAACCTCACACTTTCGTTAAAGCGATCCCGCCCCCCCGGCGGCCGGGACGCACTAAAGCTGCTTCGACATCAGAATACAATGGCATTCTACGCCCGATTTGAGCGGCTGAGACGGGTGAAACTCTCCCGTTCCGGTTTCGACGTAACCAAATCTCCGGTAGATGGGCGGCAATTCAGGACGCATGTTCAGGACGGTAATGTCCACAGCCTCGCATCCCTGACGGCGCAAGCTGTCTTCGGCGGCCGCTACGATCCTGCGCGCAAGGCCTGCGCCCTGAAAGGCGGGGTCCACGGCGAGCTGTCCCAGATAGCCGCGCGCGCCGCGAACCTCGGTGTAGATGCAGCCGAGAAGCTGACCGGAACCGTTCTCGGCCACCAGAATCTCGCCTTTCCGCATCATCGCTGCCAGACGGTCTTCGTCGGTGCGCGTGCCCTCAAGAAATGTCTCGATGGAGAAGGCGGAGTTGATGAGCGGAATCAGGCGTGGGAGGTCGGTCGCGGTTGCCAGGCGAACACGAAGAGGCGAATCGGGCTTTGAGATGGCCGCTGCTTGCTGGGTCATTTGTCTTGGTCGGTGCTGCAGAGCCACGGGTCGCGCGCGGCCACCATCCCCTTCGTGCCATTCTAAGGCCGCACCCAGCCGGGAGTTCCGACTTTTCTTTGCAGCGGCCCCTCATTGACGGCGTGCGGCCCGCGCCGTAGGCTCAAAGCATGGAATTCAAGGTAATCGAGCTGGAGCGGGAGCCGATCGACTTCGACGTGGAGTTGGCTCCGGGAGCGGTGGACTTCGGCGAAGAGGCCGAACAGACCGGGCAACTGGCCGCGGAGGGGCGGGCCGAGGTGCTGCACGAGCATCGCGGGCCCCGGGACATTGTGGCCGACATTCGGCTCCGGGGCAGCTTTGCGGGCAAGTTCCAGGTTCCGTGCGCCCGGTGCGTTGAGCCGGTGGAGATTCCTCTGGGGGCCGACTTCGACCTGATCTTCCGCCCCGCGGGAGCCGATTCCGAAGCTCCGGAGCGGTCGATTACTGCGCCGGAAACTGAAATCGGTTATTATCAAAAGGACAGTCTTTCGCTTGAAGATGTGCTGCGCGAGCAGGTGATTTTGTCCCTGCCGGTCAGGACGCTGTGCAAGCCCGACTGCAAGGGACTTTGCCCGCGCTGCGGTGAGAACCGTAACCATCAGCCGTGCTCCTGCGAGGTAGGTCCGAGCGACCTCCGCTGGGAGGCGCTGGCTGGGCTCCGCGGCCGGATCAAGTCTTGAGAAACAAGCCCCCAGAGGCTTTCTGGATGAATTGAGGGTGCTCCGCCAAGTGCCGGAAGGCAGCCTGGGCCGTGCGCGGCCTGGAGCCGGGATGACGCGGGCGGAGACACGAAAGGAAATCTTGTCATGCCCAATCCGAAGAGGCGCCACTCGACGCGCCGCACCGCCAACCGCCGCTCTCACGACTTCTTGACCGCCCCGGGGGTCTCCGAGTGCCCCAACTGCCACGAGAAGAAGCTGCCCCATCGCGCCTGCCCCAAGTGCGGAGCGTACAAGGGCCGCGCGGTTCTGGACGTCAAAGAAGCCGCCCAGTAGGCTGAGCCTCCATGCTCATCGATATTGCGCTTGACGCCGTAGGCACCGACAAGGCTCCCGAGGCGGAGCTTCGCGGGGCGATCCTCGCCTGCCGCGCGCTGCCCGTACGGGTTCATCTGATCGGGCCCGAGGGGGAGCTGCGCGACCTTCTCGACGAGTATCTTGAGAACGAAGATCTGCCCATCGTCATCCACCATGCCTCGGAACGCATCGCCATGGATGAGAAGGCGGCTCATGCGTACCGCGCCAAGAAGGACAGCTCGATGCGCGTGGGGCTGAAGCTGGTGCGCGAGGGCAAGGCGGCCGGCTTTGTGACCGCCGGCAACACCGGCGCGGCCATGGCCACAGCCAAAGGGGTGCTGGGCGCGCTGCCCGGCGTGGACCGTCCGGCACTGGCGACTCCAATGCCCACTTCGACGGGGCGTCCTTGCGTGCTGCTCGACGTGGGCGCCAACGTGGACTGCAAGCCGCAAAACCTGGCTCAGTTTGCCGTGATGGGCGAGATCTACGCGCGTAGCGTGCTCAAGATCGATTCGCCGCGCGTCGGCCTGCTCTCCATCGGCGAGGAAGAGGCCAAGGGCAACGACCTGACCCACGAGGCCTATCCGCTTATCAAGGCGCTGCCCATTCGCTTTATAGGAAACGTGGAGGGCCGCGACATCTTCAACGGCAACGCCGACGTGATCGTTTGCGACGGCTTTGTGGGCAACGTGGCGCTCAAGACCAGCGAGGGCATCGGCCGCTTTGTGCGCGACGCGCTGCGCGAATCGCTGAATCGCACCGTGACGCGAAAGGTGGGGGCGCTGCTCTCGCGCCAGGCCTTCAACGACTTCCGCCGCCGCCTGGACCCCACAGAATATGGCGGCGCGATCCTTCTGGGTGTGCGCGGAGTGTGCATCATCGGCCACGGCTCCTCGAACGACCGCGCCATCTTCAACGGCATTCGCGTGGCTTACGAGTTGGCCGTAGCCGGCACCAACCAGCGCATCGAGCAGGAGTTTGCCGGCCGTCCGAAGCGGGTTGGCGATGCGGCCGGCCCGCACAAGCCTGGCGAACTGGCGGCCAGTCCCGATGCGACCATCCAGTAGACCAGTCTCGACGACGGCCGGTCCCAGCCCTCCTTGCGCGTTCGACCCATCGCTGATAAACCAATTGGCCTGCCCGGCCTGCCTGGGCGATCTCCGCATGGACGAGGCCCGGCTGGTTTGCAATGGCTGCGGACGCGCCTATCCGGTTGTGGATGGGATTCCGGCGCTGACTGCCGGGAGCGAGCGGAATCCCTGAAACCGATTGAGAACGCCCTCAGACGGGGAAGATCGGAAGCGTGGGGAAAGCGGCTACATAGTCGCGCCCGTTCAATGTGAGTAGAGTGTAACCGCGGATCAAGGCATGAGCGCCGATGATGAAATCGGCCAGGACGCGTCTGGGAGGGCCGCCTCCGCTCCGGATGCGCCGCCGAGCATAGCCACGGTACGCCCTTCCCGCTTCACGCCAAATGGCCTCTTCGATGGTCCATTCGACGGCAATGCCAGTATCTGACAAGAACAGATCCAAGGATGCCTCGTCTCTCAATGGGCCTGCCATCAACTCCGAATAGACAGGCCCCGCGACCACAAGTCTTTCGTGCGCGAGAAGATTGCCGAGCACCTGCACCGCGACAGCGTTCATCGGGTCGTTATCGTCCCAGAGGGCGGCAATCACATTCGAGTCAATCGAGATCGTCATGGCCGCGCATCTCCCTGAAGTAGGCTACGACTTCTTCGCGGCCCTTCCCCATTCCGGGGAATCCGCCAATTCCCCGCCATTTCTCGAAGACGTTCTCGTCCGTATCCCGCACCACCCGGAAGCCGACCTCCTGCTGCTCAAAGCGGATTTTATCGCCCGGTTTGACTCCCAGGGATCTGCGAATCTCCACAGGAACAGTGATCTGCCCCTTGCTGGTGACCTTGGCGCGGAAACTCTGCACAGGTATGGGTTTTGCGGCAGTGGCCATGATGGTCAACTCCTTACCTGTTTGACTATACTCCTTACCTGCCCAACTTCCAAGCGACAACGCGGGCAGCGGAACCCCTCTATCGCCGGTGATGGAAGGGCAGCACGATCATCATGGCGAAGCCGATCGCGGCGATCAGCGCCAGCGCGATCAGGCTATAGATCAGCGTGAGGCTGGGTCCCTGAGACGCCGAGTCTTCCGCATCGGTCTCCGAATCGGACGGGGGAGGAGCCGGCGGGCGCTCGGGATCACTCATATTTCAGGCTCTCCACGGGGTCCATCTGGGCGGCGCGGGTGGCGGGCACGGTGCCGAAGACGACGCCCACCAGCGTGGCCGCGGTAAGGGCCACCACGACCGACCAGGGCGAGACCGGTATGGCATAGTCGAAGAAGAAGCGGACGGACAGCGGAATGGCGAGCCCCACAATCGTCCCCACAATTCCGCCCACCAGCGAAATGATGACCGCCTCGGAAAGAAACTGCAGCTTGATCTCGCGGCGGGTGGCGCCGAGGGCCTTGCGGATGCCGATCTCGCGCACCCTGGAGCGGACGTTGGCCAGCATGATATTCATGATTCCCACGCCGCCCACGGCCAGGGTGACGGAGGCCACCAGAAACAGCACCACCGTCAGCGCGTCCATGATCTGCGCGGCCATGGTCAGCAACTGCTTGAGCGTCTGCGCCTTGTAAACCGAGTTGACCCGGTGGTGCGACTGGACGATCCGCACGATCTCCCTGGCGGCGTCGGGCACCTCGTCCATGCTGCGCATGGAAAAGTAGATCTGGTTCACCCGTTCGGTTCCCGTGAAGTAGCGGGCCACCGAATAGGGAATCAGGATGGTCTGGTCCTCGATCTCCGATTGGCCAAAATCGTCCTGGCTCTCCCTGAAGACGCCGATGACCGTAAAGGGGATGCCGCTGATCTCGAAGGTCTGGCCAACGGCCGCATCCGCGCTCCCATACCTTTCCTTGGCGAACAACTCGGTGACCACGGCGCATTTGATGTGGGCCAGGTCGTCCTCCTCGTCGAAGAAGCGGCCCTCGGTCACAATCAGGTTGCGGATGTTGCGGTATTGCGGGCTAACGCCCAGCACCAGCGTATCCTTCACCACACCGCCGCCAAAGCTGATGCGGTCGTGCATGGTGAGGACCGGCGAGGAGTACATCACGCCGGGCAGTTGGGCGTCCACGTTCTTCTCGTCCTGGCGGGTGAGGAAGTCGTTGTAGCGCACGCGCTCCGCGGGGGTGACGCCGCCGCCGGCATATTCAAGCTCGATCGAATTGGTCTCGACCTTCTGGATCTGCTCCAGGATGTATCGCTTGCCGGTCAACCCGATGGTGACTACCAGGATGACCGACGCCGTGCCGATGACCATGCCCAGCGCGGTGAGCGCAAAGCGCACCTTGCTGGCCCGGAAGCTGTCCACAGCCAGCTTGAGAATCTCGCTCATCAGCATGGTGCGGCGGGCGCTCAGCAGCGTTTCCTGGAAGGCGTGTTGGCGGGCGTGCTCGGTCGGATTCATCGGATCCTGTTCGGAAGATGCGCCCCGGCGCCACGCCGCTTCCGCAATCATGGCCGCAAACCGGGGGGCGCGCTAAAGACGGTCCGGTTTGTGTCCCGGTTCTTTCAGCCGTTTCAGCCTCTTGCGCAGCTTGACGGAGCCGTGCCGGAACACTTCGCAGAAGGGCCGCTTCACCGGGAACGACAAGAAGGCCGCTAAGGAAGCCCAACTGCCCCTGGAGCCCCATAACGACTCTTTCTATAGCTTACGCGAAGCGCCGCGGAAACTCATTCATGGGCGCCTTCCTTGCCCGCCCGGACAAAGACCGCTGCCGTTTTCGCGTATCGGCGCGGGAAAGACTTCGCCGGAACAGCTTCGCACCTTCCACCGGGCGTCCCGGAGCACGGCAGAGATGCCGCCCTGCACCCCCACGGCAATGGCAGTATGGGAAGTGAAAATGCACTAGACTATAGGCAGGCGCGAAAGTGGCGGAATTGGCAGACGCACCAGACTTAGGATCTGGCGGGGAAACCCATGGGGGTTCGAGTCCCCCCTTTCGCACCAATCTTCTCCTAAGCCATTCGAAATAGATGGCTTATGAGCGGCCAAGGGGACTTCCTAACAGTCTTCCTAGCACACGCGCGGCCTCGGCAAGGAAGAAGAGCTCACTGCCGGCCGGGTAAACGATCCGGTCGCACAGAATCCCGACCTGGGCGCCGCGGAGCGGGAGAAGGCTCTCCGCGACCTGACCGTCATTATCCTGGCTCAAAGCCGCCGCGTAGACGTCGTCCTCAGCATCACTGGGCAGAAGTCGGCGCGCCGCTACCCGTTCAACGCGGCCGATTCTCTGGCTCTTCTCGATGAGAGGAATCTGACGACCAGAAAGAAGGCCGCGGCTGCGAAAAGTAATATACCGCGGTCGACGGGAGTGGTTTGAAGCCGAAGACCGCACCGTTCTGCCTGCCCCCGGCGGGTTGGCCGGGGGCGCTTGCACCTGCGATGGACGGAGCCTCAGTTGCTGAACAGGAGGACGCCGGCGGGTCTTTCGTCGGTTAGAACTTCGTCCGGGCTGACGGGGCGGTAGAAGAGCTGGTTGGCATCGAGATAGACCTCGAGGAAGGCTGGCCGCGCGGCGATGTTGCCGGCGATCAGGGCTTCCGAGAGCGGATCTTCGACGTAGCGTTGCAGGGCGCGGCGCAAGGGGCGCGCGCCGTAGCTGCGGTCGACGAGAGTCTTGTCGAGAATCCAACGCTTGGCTTCTTCGGTGACGGAGATGGTGATGGCCTTCTGCGCCAGATTGGCGTTGAGCTGCTGGACCAGCAGCTCGACAATCTGAAGCAGATCGGCGTCGTTGAGCGACTGGAAGAGGATGACCTCGTCGAGGCGGTTGAGGAACTCGGGGTTGAAGGTCTTCTTCACTTCCTGCTTGACCAGCTCCTCAATCTTGTCGCTGACCAGGTCTTCGCGGTCGCTCTGGAAGCCGAGACCCTGCTTCTTCATCAGGTGCCGCGCTCCGATGTTCGAGGTCATGATGAGGATGACGTTCTTGAAGTCGACGGTATTGCCCAGACCGTCGGTCAACTGGCCGTCCTCAAAGACCTGGAGCAGAATGTTGAAGACATCGGGGTGCGCCTTCTCGATTTCGTCGAGCAGCACGACCGAGTATGGCGAACGCTTGACGCGCTCGGTAAGCTGGCCGCCCTCCTCGTAACCCACGTAGCCCGGAGGCGAACCGATCAGCTTGGAGACGGAGTGCTTCTCCATGAACTCCGACATGTCGAAGCGGATGAGCGCCTTGTCGGAGCCGAAGAGGAAGTTGGCCAGGGTGCGAGCCATCTCCGTCTTGCCGACGCCGGTGGGGCCGAGGAAGAGGAAGCTGCCGATGGGCCGCGCGGGCGACTTGAGGCCGGCGCGAGAGCGGCGGATGGCGCGAGCCAGCGCGCCGATGGCCTTCTCCTGGGAGATGACGCGCTTGTGCAACTCCTCCTCAACCCGCAAAAGCTTCTGCGTCTCTTCTTCCTTGATGCTGGTG
Organism: Occallatibacter sp.; assembly: GCA_050014655.1. GTDB lineage: Bacteria > Acidobacteriota > Terriglobia > Terriglobales > Acidobacteriaceae > Telmatobacter. The sequence continues at coordinate 9,094 of JBEKCX010000031.1, forward strand.
ACCGGGACGCCGGTCCAGCGGCTCACCACGTCTTCAATGTCTTCGCGGCCGACGATGCCGGCGGCCGAATCGTCGAGGTGATACTTGTCGCGCAGCGCGCGCAGGTTTTCGCGCTCCTTGCGCTCCTCGTCGGAGTAGAAGCGCGCCTTCTCGAACTCGTGGTTGGCGATGGCCGCGTCCATGCGATGCACGATGAACTTGATGCGCTTCTGGACCTCCGTGATCTCATCGGGCAGCGAGGTCTGGCGCAGCTTGACGCGCGCGCCGGCTTCGTCGATCAGGTCGATGGCCTTGTCGGGAAGAAAACGGTCGGGAATATAGCGGTTCGAATGGGAGACGGCGAACTCGACGGCGGCATCGGTGTAGCTGACGGCGTGGAACTTCTCGTAGCGGTCCTTGATGCCGTGGATGATCTTGATGGCGTCGGCCTCGTTGGGCGGGGGAACCTTGACGGCCTGGAAGCGGCGCTCCAGCGAGCGATCCTTCTCGATCGACTTGCGGTACTCCCCCGGCGTGGTGGCGCCGATGCACTGAATCTCGCCGCGCGACAGCGCCGGCTTGAGGATGTTGGCCGCGTCGAGAGAGCCCTCGGCCGAGCCCGCGCCCACCAGGGTGTGCAACTCGTCGATGAAGACGATGGAGTTCTGGCTCTCCATCAGCTCTTTCATGATGGTCTTGAGCCGCTCCTCGAACTGGCCGCGGTATTTTGTTCCGGCCACGATGAGCGAAAGGTCCAAGCCGAGCACGCGCTTATCGGCCAGAAAGCTGGGCACCTCGCCGTCGGCGATGCGCTGGGCCAGTCCCTCGACGATGGCGGTCTTGCCCACGCCGGGCTCGCCGATCAGCACCGGATTGTTCTTGGTGCGGCGGCAAAGGATCTGCACCACGCGTTCCAGCTCGCCTTCGCGGCCCACCAGCGGATCGAGCTGGCCGTCGGTAGCGGCTTGGGTCAGGTCGCGGCTGAACTCGGTCAGCAGACTGCTCTCCCGCTGGCGCGGCTGCTGGGGAATCTTCTCCTGCGTCACGCGGCCCAGCTCGTCGCGAATCTGCGCCAGCTTCAGGCCGCGCTCCTGCAGAATCTCCGAGGCGAAGCACTTCTCTTCGCGCAGCAGGCCCAGCAGCAGGTGCTCGGTGCCGATGTGCTTGTGGCCCAGGCGCTCGGCTTCCTCCGCCGCATAGGCCAGCACCCGCTTGCACTCGTTCGAGAGCGGCAGGTCCACGCTGGTCGAGACCTTCTCGCGAATCGTCGTGTGCGCCTCGATCTGCTTGCGGATCGACTCCACCGACGCGTGCGAGCGCAGGAAGCGGGTAGTCAACGCCTTGTCCTCGCGCAGCAGGCCCAGCAGCAGGTGCTCGGTCTCGATATAGGGCGATCCGAACTGGCTGGCCTCATAGCGCGCGAAGAAGATCACGCGCCGCGCCTTCTCCGTATAGCGTTCGAACATGATGTTCTCCCCCCGTGATTCGGGTCTGTTGCAGGCTATCGGCTGAAGCGGCCGTTCCATTCATCTTTCCGGCTTCAACCCAACCCGCGCGTGCCGTTCCGCTCAGTTTCGCAGTCCGAGCCTTCCCTGGGAAATACAACTTTCGCCCCTCGAACAGCCTTGAAGGATGCACCGGAGTGGCTCTCACCCGATTCACCCCGGCGCTCATGCTGCTCCGAGACTTCCATCCTGCCTTGGCAACCCGGCGGGGATGAGCACTCATCCCGGCGCGGATTGCTTACTGAATAAGACTCACAAATCGCCGGAACGGTGCATGATTCGTCAAAGGACTCCGGCTCACAATGCGGCTTGCGAAACGATTCCCAAAGGGGAAAGCCGCCCGCCTTCCAAGCGCAAAACCCGCGTACAGCGCGCGGCCAGATCCAGGTTGTGCGTCACCAGAATCGAGGTGAGGCCGTGGCTCAAGTGCAGCCGTTCGATCAGGTCGAAGACGCTGCCGGCGGTGGTCTCGTCCAGGTCGCCGGTGGGTTCGTCGGCCAGCAGCAGCCGAGGATTGTTGACCAGCGCGCGGGCCAGCGCCACGCGCTGCTGCTCGCCCCCTGAGAGTTCGCCGGGCCGGTGGTCGCCGCGATCCTCCAGACCCACCTCCCGAAGCCAGTTGGCCGCGGCTCGAAACGCCTCCTGCCTCGCCACTCCGCGCGCAAGCAACGGCATGGCCACGTTCTCCAGCGCCGTAAACTCCGGCAGCAGGTAATGGAACTGCCACACGTAGCCGATCTCCCGGTTGCGAAAGGCCGCCGCTGCGCGTGGCGTGAGTCGCGCCACGTCCGTCGAGGCGCAGTGGACGGTTCCCGCCGAGGGCGCATCCAGCGCGCCCAGAATGTGCAAAAGCGTGCTCTTTCCCGCGCCGGACTGGCCCACTATGGCCACCATCTCGCCGGTTTCCACCGCGAGGTCGAGGCCGCGAAAAAGGTTGAGCGCACCGCGCGCGGTCCGGTAGGTCTTTTCCAGGTCGCTGACCTGAACGATCGGGGCTTGGCCGGGCTGAGTGCCGGCCCGCGCCTGGCCCTGCTCCTCATCTCCCGCCCGCAACTCCGGCGCCCGCGCTTGGCGGGTGGCCTGGGGAGCAGCCGCTGGTGAGGTTTCAATCATCCGCTTGCGCCTATTCTACCGTGCCGGGTGTTTATTCTGCGCAAACGAGCGATGGAATGAGGGCGTCCCAATCACGCGTCGGGGGCGTTACGCCAGGGGATTCGCCTTGCCGCGCGGCTTTGGCTTCGGTGCTGAATTGTCCAGACCGCCCGGATGGTCCTGTTTTGGACCCGCCTCACCTGTGAGGCGAAAACCGTTTATCCTAACCAAGCCATGAGAAACTCCTTCGCTCTCCCTTGCCGGATACTCTTTCCGCTGTTGATTATCGCCGTTCCCGGCTCGCTCCCGGCCGCGGCCCAGACCCGCCCCGCTCCCAACCCCCAACTGGCGTCGAAGGAACTGAACGCCCGCGTCGAGGCGCTTTTGAAGAAGATGACCCTCGACGAAAAGGTGGGGCAACTGTCGCAGTACACGGTCGAATACGCCACCGGGCCGGGCTCCTCCAACCTGAATTACGACGAAATGGTGGCCAAGGGCCAGGTGGGCTCGTTGCAGGGCGTGGTGGGCGCAGAGGCCACCAACCGCTTCCAGCGCATCGCCGTGGAGAAGTCGCGGCTGCACATTCCCATCCTCTTTGCGCGCGACGTGATTCACGGCCACCGCACCATCTTCCCCGTGCCCCTGGCGCTGGCGGCAAGCTGGGACCCGGCGGCGGCTGAAACAGCGGCGCGCTTCGGCGCTTCGGAAGCCCGCGCCGACGGCCTCACCTGGGTCTTCTCGCCCATGGTCGATATTGCTCGCGACCCGCGCTGGGGACGCATCGCAGAATCGGCCGGCGAAGACCCCTACCTGGGTTCGGCGATGGCCCGCGCCTGGGTCGAAGGCTATCAGCAGGGCGATCTCACCAAGCCCGATTCCGTGGCCGTCAGCGTCAAGCACTTTGCCGCCTACGGCGCGCCCATCGCCGGCCGCGATTACAGCGCCGTGGATATGAGCGAGATCATGCTGCGCCAGGTTTACCTGGAGCCCTATCGCGCCGCGGTCGAGGCCGGCGCGGCCACCCTGATGAGTTCCTTCAACACCATCAACGGCGTCCCGGCGAGCGCCGACCCCTTCATCCTCACCCAGATTCTGCGCAAGGAGTGGGGATTCGACGGCATGGTCGTCTCCGACTGGCAGGCCATTCCCGAGCTTCGCGACCACTCCATCGGCGCCGACGACGAGACCGTGGCCCGCAAAGCTCTGGAGGCCGGCGTGGATATGGATATGGTGGGCGGCCTTTACGGAACCGTCATTGCCCCACAAGTACGCGACGGCAAGATCCCCGAGAGCGTCGTCGATGAGGCCGTCCGCCGCATCCTGCGCGTCAAGTTCGCGCTCGGCCTCTTCGACCGCCCCTATACCGAGGTCACCCCTCCCTACGACGCCACGCCGGAGCGCCGCGCCGCGGCCCGCAAGGTGGCTGGCGAGACCTTTGTGCTGCTCAAAAACGACCCCATCGAGGGAGTGGGAACCCTGCTGCCGCTCTCCGCCAAGGCCAGGAAAGTAGCGCTCATCGGCCCCATGGCCGACAACCAGGGCGAGATGCTGGGCACATGGAACGTCACCGGCGATCCAAGACACGTTGTCACGCTGAAAGCGGCGCTTGCGGAGCGGCTGGGCGACAAGCTGCTCTATGCCCAGGGTTGCGGCCTGCTATTTGGCCAGGACGCAGTTGCGCTCCAGCGCATGAACGGTCCGGCCGCCGATGCGCTTCTGCACGTCCCCGGCGACGCTTGGACCATCACCGAGGCGGTCGAGACCGCCAAGCAGGCCGACGTGGCGATCCTGGCCCTGGGCGAGCCCACCGGCTGGATGGAAGGCGAGGCCGCAAGCCGCACGCATTTGGGCTTTACTGGCGCGCAGGAACAGTTGCTGGAGGCTGTTGTGGCGACCGGCAAGCCGGTGATCCTGGTGGTGCTGGCCGGCCGGCCGCTGGAGTTGAAGTGGGCCGCGACGCACGTCCCGGCGATCCTTGAGGCCTGGAGCCCCGGCATCGAAGCCGGCCACGCCCTGGCCGATG
>JBEKCX010000032.1:0-12969 GCA_050014655.1 Occallatibacter sp.
GGCGTGGGCGGCGGCGTCAAGGGTCAAGATGAACGCCACAGAACGGCGCCCTTGACCCCGCCGCCCACGCCAACGCCCTTTTGTGCCTTGACAACAGCCAACGTCGTCATACACAGGATGACGAGTTTATTGTGGTGCAATAGTACCGGACCGAATCAATGGCTGAGAGCCAGCCACACATCCACATCAGGGAAAACCGATGAGGTCGTAGATGGTTTCTTCGTCGATCACCGGCGAACCGGGGCGAGAAGGGGGATCGAACCGGTCCGGCCTCGCGGGCAGGTGATCGGCCCGTTTCCTGGATGGGCGGCAGCCACCCTGCCGGATGCGTTCGAAGGAAACAAAATCCAGGTGACAGGGAACACTTTCATGGGGCGCGGTGTCTAAGACAATAGACTGCGCGGGATGCTGTTTGAAGCCAGCGTTCCGTTTCCCGCGCACTCGATGGGAGTATTGGGTTTCCAGCGGCGGTTTTTCGGACTGTTGGACGAGTGGCCGCAGAGAAAGACATTCCGGCGATCGGCATCCGGCGTTTTGCATCGGCTTTTTTTGATGGTGCGAAAAGAAATGATGCCCGCGGCGCGAATGGGGCGGTAAGGTGGGAGGACACTGTATGCAGGCGGACCTCACCATGGGCAATGTTGCCAGCGCGCTGACACTGCAAACCGAAGAGGCGGTCCTGATCGCGGAACTTCAGGCCGGCTCGGAGGAGGCTTTTGCGTGGCTGATCGAGCGCTACCACCAGCCGATCTACTCCCTGCTTGCGCGCACCGTTCAGGACCGCGCCGAAGCCGCCGACCTGACCCAGGAAGTCTTCGTGAAGGTCTTCCGCGGGGTAGGCAGCTTTCACGGCGAGTCGTCGCTGCGGACCTGGATCTACCGGATCGCGCTGCGCGAGGCCTCGAACCAGCGGCGCTGGTGGATGCGGCACAGGCAGCAGGAGATTCCCATCGAGCAGGAGTTGATGGAGGGGGAATGCGGGACGCCGGTGCGGCTGAAAGACAAGCTGGTGGATCCGGCCGAGTCGCCCTTGGAGATGGTGGTTCACGCGGAGAACAAAGCGCGGGTGGAGGCGGCATTGCAACGGGTTCCGGAGCCATACCGCACCACGCTGATCCTGCGCGATATCGAGGGATTTGTCTACGAGGATGTGGCGGAGATGCTGGGCGTGAATCTGGGGACGGTGAAGTCGCGGCTGGTGCGCGGGCGCGCCTGCCTGAAGACGATTCTGACGGCTCCGGCGCTTGGCGCACGCTCCCCGGCGCGGACCGGGTTTGAGGTACCTCTGGGAGAGGAGGCGCAATGAATGGCTGCGATGTAATGCAGGCGAGGTTTACGGAGTATCTGGACGGCCAGTTGACGGGGCGGGAGATGCAACGCGTTGTCGCCCACTTGGAAGGTTGCCGGGAGTGCGAGCGGGAGTGGGTCTCTTTGCGCGAGGCGCAGGCGTCGCTGGCCGCGCTGGGCCCGGTTGCGGAGCCCGAGGATCTGTTGCTGCGGATTCGCGTGGCGGTGAGCCAGGAGCGGGCGCGCAGCCGCCGGAGTCCCTTCCAAGGCTGGAACCTGGCCTGGAAGAACACGGTGGGGCCATTTCTCCTCCAGGCGGCGGCCGGGTTTGTGAGCGCGACGCTGCTGCTGGGCACATTGATCGTGCTGGTGAGCATGTTTGCCCAGCCGGAGACGGCGCAGGCCTACCAGGACGAGCCCCTGGGCAACGCTACCGCGCCCCGGCTGCTCTATCGCCTGTCGAGCGCGGTGGGCGAAAACGACATTGGCGCCGTCTCCGAACCGGTGGTGGTGGAGGCTTACATCAACGGCTCGGGCCAAGTTTACGACTATCGCATCATCTCCGGCCCCACAGACAAGGCCACCCGGTCTCAGGTCGAGAGCATGTTGCTGGTCAGTGTCTATGAGCCGGCGCGGTTCTTTGGCCGGCCGGTGCGCGGCCTGGCGGTGCTCCAGTTTTCCGGGGTTTCAGTGCGCGGGTAACACGGGGAACCGGAGCCTGCCGGAGTCATCAGCCTGAAACGCCGGACGCCAGAGTTAGAACTGCGCGGCCTCGCGCCCGGCATCCCCGGCGGCGCCGTAAATTGTCAGCTTCACCCCCGGCGGCAAACCTCTGCTGAAAGACTCAAGTTCGGGCCTCAGTTTGCCTGCGGTGGAAGCATCGGTCGCATAGAACTGGACTTCCTTCTGGTTTGACGACACACATTCCCGGGACAGGTCCATGCTCGCCACCTTCACCCAACTGGCGGGAATCTGGCCCTCGAACCACTCGTCGTAGATGACGACCAGGTGAACGCCATTCCTGTCGACAAAGGCCCGATACGCATCGGCGTCCGCCTCGTCCGATTTGAGGATTCGCGCCTCTTCGGAAGCAAGTCCGCCCAGGTCGAGAACGAAGTTGGGGTTATGGTAGCTAACCAGGCCAAGATCGTTCACGGCCACCGGCGCACGGTAAAAATCGTTGACGAACCGGTGCATCTGTAACTGCTGCTCATAGATATTGTTGGCTGCCAGCGGAACCTTCCAGGTCTCACCGATATAGGGTGCGCAAAACACCGCCAGGGCGGCGGCCGTTCCGCAGAAGGAGATAAGGCGTCCCTTCCTATTTGCTAGCACGCTGCGAATGGTTTCCCGCATCAGGCATATCCCAATCAATGCCGCGCCTAGCAGGGCATAATCCTCATAGCGATCCAACCATCCAAACTGGCCGGCAACGGCGTGAGCGCCGATCAGGCACACAAGAAGCAGCGCCATCAGGCCCTGCGATGTCCAGCGCCAGGGTCTGGCCGGAAACTCCCGAAAGCATCGCGCTGCAGCGGCCACACCAACAACAAGCAGCAGAGCGCCCGCTGGGATGGAGTCCATGTTGGATACGTTCTGGCCGATCGATTCCAAAAAGTCCGTGCGTGCGCCTCCGATGCCGTTGGCCACCACGTCGGATTTGCTGAGAATGGAACTTGGCAATGGCGGCAGCCCAAGGCTCACGAGAAATGCAAAGAAGCCCCCTATGAAAAGAACAATGAGCGCAAAGGTTCCCGCCGCCGCGCGCCAGCGCCCCCGCAGGGCAATGATCAGAATGGCTCCAAAGCTAAGCGCCAATCCCTCATAGCGCAGCAACGGATTGATGACAATGACAGCGGGAAGCCACGCCGGCATCTTTCCGCTGTCCAAAAACAGCGCAAGCCCGTAAATGCATGCGGCGACCGCCGCTATGTGCAAGCTGTGCTCCAGGCCGCAGAATGCCACGCCGATCAGGTTCAGGCAGATAGCCAACAGCAGCACCGCGGCCGCCTGGGCAACGATTCCAAAGGTGTCTTCGGCAAGGCGCAGATGCTTGAAGAGCCGCCACATGATGAACAAGGTCGCAAACAGCGCCATCCAACTCAGAATCAAGGGCAGGTAGGGATGGAGGGGAGTGCCGGAGGCGGGAACCAGCAGAAACGGAAACAGGATCGAAGAAGCGGGCGACGCATGCAATCCGGCATTCATTCCGTAATTGCCGTGGCGAATCTGGTCGCTCAGCGAGAGAGCTATATACGGATCGTCCATCGTATAGATGAAGGCGCCGTTGTTCAGCTTGAGAATGGAAAGAAACAGGCCCAGCAGGATAACTCCGGTTACAGCCAGGACAAGCGGAAAAGCTATCTTCGCGATCGGGAATCCATGCGGTTTCACGGCGGCTGCCGGCTCTTTCTGCAGCGAATTATCGATACTTATCTCAGGCATCTTATCGAGCCCGCCTCCAGCGCGCGATCGCAATCCGGACCAACTGCCGTTTTCCGCATGGCTACTTCCTCGGCGGCCATTTCGCGGTCGGGAACATGCGTGCGCTATAAGCAAAGGTAGCATAATTCAAGATGCCGATTCGCCGCGCGCGCCGCGCATGGTTCATAAGGCTTGAGAGACGAGTTGCGTGGGCCGGCGTGCGGGAGCCGCCGCCTTGTCCACGCAGCGGCCTTGCGGTCCCTAACCCCTGACCCCTGACCCCTGTTTGCGCTATGATTCCCTTCGACAGCCATGTCTTCCAATCCCCCATCTCCGCCGGAGCAGTCCGATCTGGAAGGCGACTACCGCCCCGCCAACCCCTCCGCCCCACTTGACCCCATCAACGCTCGCATAGACCCGGCCGATGCCGCCTATCTGACGCAACTGGCCGACGCTCTCAACACTACCCTCGATCTTGAAACCCTCCTCAACCGCACCTCCCAGCTGGTCCGCGCCGTCATCCATTACCGCATCTTCGCCATCTTCCTGCTCAACGACCGCACCCACGATCTCCGCGTGCGCTTTCAGATCGGCCACACCGCCGCGGGCCAGGGAGTCCGCCTGCCTCTGGGCAGCGGCATCGTCGGCCAGGTGGCCCTCACTCGCCAGCCCCTCCTGGTCAACGACGTCTCCACCTCCGAGCACTACATCTCCGTCAACCCCGAGGTCCGCTCCGAGCTGGCCGTCCCGCTCATCGCCAAAAACCGCCTCATCGGCGTCATGGACATCGAAAGCGAGCAGGCCGGCTACTTCCAGCCCGAGCACCTCCATCTGCTCACCTTCACCGCCTCCCGCATCGCCCAGGCCATTGAGAACGCCCGCCTCTACGCCCGCGTCTCGCGCCAGGCGCAAACCCTTGAAGTCCTCAACGAAATCGCCGTCGAACTGGCCTCCATCCTCGACCTCAACCTGCTCCTGGAGCGCATCGGCCAGCTTCTCCGCCGCCTCATCGACTACCAGATGTTCACCATCATGCTCCTCGACGAGAAGGGCGAGACGCTTATCACGCGCTATGCCTGGCGCTTCGGTTCCGCCCTCGCCCCCATGCGCCGAATTCCCATCAATACCGGCCTGGTTGGCGCGGCCGTTCGCGAGTGGCGTCCCATCAATGTCCCCGATGTCCGCAAGGAGCCGCGCTACATCCCCACCAACGCCGAGACCCGTTCCGAGCTGGTTGTTCCGCTTTTCTACAAGGGCCGCATCATCGGCGTCCTGGACCTGGAACACACCCGCCCCGCCTTCTTCCATGAAGACCACGAGCGCATCCTGGCCACGCTCGCCGCCCAGGTGGCGATCTCCATTGAAAACGCCCGCCTCTACCAGGCCGTCCGCCGCCAGGAGGCCCAACTGGAGCGCGACATCGCCATGGCCCGCGAGGTCCAGCTCCGCCTGCTGCCCACTGCCCCGCCCGAGCACCCCCACGCCGAAATGGCCGTCCGTTTTCTTCCCGCTCGCACCATCGGCGGAGACCTCTACGACTTCGTCGACTACGGCCCCCACCGCACCGCCATCGTACTGGGCGACGTCAGCGGCAAGGCAGCCCCGGCTGCCCTCTTCGCCGCTCTGGTCAGCGGCATCATGCGCTCCGCCGCCCTCATGCAGCCCGCCCCCGCCCAGATGCGCGCCCGGCGCAACGACGCCCTCCAGGAGCGCAAGCTCGAATCTCAATACGTCACCATGCTCTTCGCCCTCTGGGACGACGAGACTCAGACCCTCCAGGTGGCCAACTCCGGCGCCGTCCAGCCCATCCTCTGCCGCTCCGGACAGTCGGACATCGTCCGCGCCGAAGGCTTCCCGCTGGGCCTCTTTCCCGACGCCGCCTACGAAGAAGTCAACCTGGCCGCCCAACCGGGCGACGTCATTATCTTCGTCTCCGACGGAATCCTCGACGCTGAAGACGCCCAGGAAGAGATGTACGGCCACGACCGCCTGGCCGCCATCCTCTGCGCGCACCGCGACCAGCCCGCGGCAGAGATCGCCGACGCCATTCTTGCCGACGTGGCGAAATTCCAGGGAGCGCACGACCGCTTCGACGACGAAACCATCATTGTGCTGAGGGTGCGCTGAGCGTCTCAGGATTGCGGCTATTTAAAGTTGCCTTCACTAGTGCCATGACCAAGTGATCGTGGAACACAGATCATGTCGATCTGGGTGCCCCAGGTCTCGCCTTTGAGACCTGGGAATCGACGCCCTCCTCACCCCCGTCTGCGCAGTTCCAACTCGACGACGCGCAGCATCTCCGCCTCGGGAGCGGGTTTGCCGGTCCAGATTTCGAACTGGCGCGCGCCCTGCTGCACGAACATCTCCATGCCGCTGATGGTGGGAATGCCACGCTCTCTGGCCAGCTTGATGAGCGGCGTTTCGAGCGGGTTGTATACCATGTCGAAGACCAGCCCGGCGTTCAGCTCATGCTCTTCAATGGGCAGAGGCTTGGGGTTGCCTTCCATGCCGCAGGGGGTGGCGTTGATGAGCACATCGAAGCGCTCCTTGGTGAACTGTTGCCGCGTCAGCACCTTGGCCTTGGCTTCTTTGGCCAGGGCCACGGCCTGTTCGTGGATGACGTTTGTGATGAAGACTTCAGCACCCTGGTCCACAAGACCGAAGACAGCGGCCCGCGCCGCCCCGCCCGCGCCCACGACTCCGATACGCGCGTCTTTCAACCGCAGGCGTTTTTCCAGCGGCCTCACCACCCCGGCCACGTCCGTGTTGAAGCCGACCATCTTGCCGTCGGCTGCGATGCGCAGGGTGTTGCAGGCGCCGATGCGGGTGGTCAGCGGGTCCATATTGGAGAGGTGAGGAACCACTTCCTGCTTGAGGGGCATGGTGACGGCCGCGCCGGCCAGCGGCAGCCCGCGCACCAGCGTGAGCAGGTCGTCGAGCGCGCGCACCTTGAGCGGCAGCAGCACGGCGTTCACGCTTTCGCGGCGGAAGGCGGTGTTCTGCATCAGCGGTGAAAGCGAGTGGGCGATGGGGTTGCCGGCTACGCCGAAGACGCGCGTCGCCTGGTCCAACTGCTCCACGCGGTAGAGGTCGCGCAGGGTGCGAAGGGTCACCTGGCCGGGAGCCGTCTCGGGGCCATCGTCGCAGGAGGCAAAGGTGAAGGTCGCCCCCGATCTCGGTCCAAGCACGCGGCTTACCAGTCCCTCCTCGCCCATGGCGATGCCTACCATATGGACCCTGAGTGACCGCTCCTCGATCAGCCGCAGCACGGCCAGATTGTCGGCCAGCGACCGCGCCGTGGAAACCACCTTGACGAATTCGGGCTGAAAGGCCTCGATGCGCCGGGCCGCCTGCTCCAGGTTTCTGGTCTGCTTGAAGTCGTGATGGCTTACCAGCAGCGCCGCGCCCGCCGCCCGCAACTTGGCGCGCCACTGTGCCAGTTGCGCCGGCTTGGCCTCCTCGGCCGACTCGACTTCGAGATCGGCAATCTTGCAGCCGGCCTCGGCGGCCTTCAACAGCACCTCAAGTTCCGACCTCAAGGACAGCGCGAAGTGCCCGCCAAACTCCTTGCGCCGGCAGGTGGCGATCGCCGTCACATCGCGGCGCCCGGCCAGGAACTGCTTCACCTTGGGCAGAGCCGCGGCCGGCTTGTCGAGCGCATCGAGGCGGAATTCAATGAACTTCGCGTCGGGCTTGGAGTCCTGGATCGCCGCCTTGGCCCGCTCCACCATCTCCGCCGCCGAGCCGGCCTGAATGGCCACGCACAGCTTGGGGACGCGCAGCCTGGGGGCGGGCGGCAAAGGAGCGGAAGCGGGCGTGCTGCTGGCGGCGCGGTGCATGGGTGTCAATTGACGCATCTTAAAGGGCTTCGGTCCAGGATGCAATAGCTTCTACAAAGAAAGATGTAGACATCGAACCTGGTTCCATTGCGGCGGCCATCCTGACGCCGTCCTCGGCGGCGCCGAACCGCCCTCGCGTCCAGTTTGCCGATAGGCGGCTGGGCCGTGGGGGAGATTGTATCCGCTGAAATACTTGCGGCGATAGGCGATTCAGTCCCAGCTTGAAGCTCAAAGGGACGGGTCTCCGGCTGTTCAAAAGCCGCGCGAAATCCCTTAAGGAATCCCAATTCTGCACTGCTTTGTGGGGATTCTCTAAGAAGGGGAATTGCGGCCTCCCTTATCCACAAAAACCCCGCCTCGCGCCGTTGACCCTGCCCCTCAGGCTGCTTAGAGTCTGTAATTGAGAGCCTGGAATCGGGCCGCAGAACTTTCTTTGCCGGGGCGGCCTAGCAGCGTCGTCGCCGCTCTTTTTGATCGCAGTCGCGCGCAGTCCCGTTCGTTCGGAGTAACCATGTTGAGACTGAAGAAGATACACATCCTCGGGTTCAAGAGCTTTTGCGACCGCACGGAATTGACCGTGCCGGGAGCGGGCATTGCCGTGGTGGTGGGGCCGAACGGCTGCGGCAAGTCGAACATTCTGGATGGGATGAGCTGGGTGCTCGGCGAGCAGAGCGCCAAGTCGTTGCGCGGCACGCACATGCAGGACGTGATTTTTTCCGGAACCCGCGAACGCAAGGCGCTGGGAATGGCCGAGGTGACGCTGACTCTGGTCGATCCCGAGGTTTTCGCGGGGCCAGTGCCCGTCGAGCCGGAGGTGGTGGTCGAGCAGGACGGCGAGGCCGACTGGGACGAGGAAGAAGTGCGCCGCCAGCGGGCGGTCGAGGCCGAGGAGATCATCGCCGCCGAACAGCCGGGCCAGGCGCTCGAAGAAGACGGGACAGACCAAACGCCGGCCCAGCCGCAGCTCGCGGGCGCGGGCCTGGGGCCGCAGGCGGTGGTGCTCAAGATTCGCCGCCGCAAGTTCCAGCGCACGCCCCAGAAGGGCGAGATCGTGATTACCCGGCGCCTGTTCCGCACCGGCGAGAGCGAGTACCTCTTGAACGGCAAGCTCTGCCGCCTGCGCGACATTCAGGAGATCTTCATGGGCACCGGCCTGGGGCCGGAGAGCTACGCCATCATCGGGCAGGAACAGATTGGGCAACTGCTCAGCTCCAAGCCATACGACCGGCGGGCCATCATCGAGGAGGCCGCCGGAATTACCCGCTTCAAGACCAAGAAGCGGCTGGCCGAGCTGCGCCTGGAGAGCGCCAAGCAGAACCTGGCCCGCGTTGACGATATTTTTGAGGAAGTCGCGCGGCAGATGAACAGCCTCAAGCGGCAGGCGGCCAAGGCGGAGCGGTTTGCCGCCGTGCGCGATGAGTTGCGCGGGCGGCTGCGGGTAGTTCTGGTCAGCCGCATGGCGCTCATCGATGCGGAGCAGGCCGGGCTGGAGGGGGAGATAGCCGCCTTGACCGAGCGCATCAACGCTTCGGCCGCGGAGATCGAGACCCTGGAAGCCAGCCAGCATGCGCTCACCGAGCGCGGCTATGAGCTGGACCGCGAGGGCCAGGGAGCGCAAAGCCGGGCCAGCGAAGCGGCCGTCGAACTGGAGCGGGCCACGGCGCGGGAGCGAGCCAACGCAGAGCGCGTGGGCGAGCTGGAGGCGCGCATCGCGGCGGCCGGCGCGGAGCTGGAGCAGACACGGACCCAGTTGGGCGGGATCGCCGAGGAGCGCGCGCAGCAGCACAGCTTTCTTGAGACGGCGGCAGCCGAGGCCAAGGCCTTTCGCCAGCAGGTGGAAGCGCGCCAGCAGGAAGCCCGCACCGCGGCCGAGGAGGTCTTCCTTGCCGAGCGGCAGTTGGAAACCAGCCGCCGCCACGCCATGTACCTGCTGACCATGGCCGGCAACGCCCGCAACCACACGGCGCAAGCGGAAGAAAGCCTGGCGGCCCTGGAACGCGAGGCCGAGCGGCTGGAAGCGGAGATGAGCCAGACGCGAAACGAGCGGGAGAACCTGGGAGTCGAGAGCGGGCAGACCATGGCGCGCTTTGAGTCCGCGGCCGGAACTCTCAAGCTGCTGGAAGCTGAGATTGCCGCTCTGCGCGAAGCCCTGCAAACCCGCCGCGGCGAAGAGAACGCGCTCCGGGCGCGCTCCAACCAACTGCGCGGCGAGCTGGCCGCAGTGGCCGGGCGGCGCGACTCGCTGCAGGCCTTGATTCGCAATCACAGTTACTCCACCGATACCGTCAGGCGGCTCTTAAAGCCGGGCGCGCTCGGCCCCGGCATGGCCCCCGTAGGCACGCTGGCGGACTTCCTTGAAGTGAGCGGCGCGCATGAGGCCGTGGTAGACGAGTTTCTGCGCGAAGAGCTGAATTATGTGGTGGTCGAGAGCTGGATGGCTGCCGAGGAGGGCGTGCGGCTGCTCAAATCCGGCGTCGATGGCCGCGCCACCTTCCTGATTCACCCCGCCGAACAACCCACGCTCTTTGACGAGAGCACAGACCCGATCGGCGGACCGGGCGTGACTCCTCTGAAGGACTCGATCCGCGTGCTGAACGGCTTTGGGCGGTCCCTGGAGTCGATCCTGCCCAAGCTCAGATACGGTTACCTGGTCGAGGATCCCGCCGAAGCGCCGCAGTTGGCCGCGCACCACCCCCACGCCTACTTCCTCACTCCAGGGGGCGAGTGCTTCCACAACGCGACGGTGACCGGCGGAAAGCCGGCCAGCGAGGGTCCGCTGGCACTCAAGCGCGAGTTGCGCGAGGCCGCCGGCCGGCTGGATAAGCTGGAGACCGCTCTGGCCCAGTCTGAGACGGAAGCGGCGGCGTTGACCTATGCCATCGAGGAGCTGGCGGCGCAACTGGAGGCGCGCGGCGATGAGCGCCGGCAGTCGGAGACCGAGACCGCCAACCAGAGAGCGGCGCTGAAGCAGATGGAAGGCGAGGCGCAACGCATCGAGCGGCGAATTGAGGAGTGGACCGCGCAAGCCGCCCGCAACCAGGACGCTCGCGTGGCCAAGAGGATCGGCATCGACCAGAAGCGAGAGGAGACCGCGCGCCTGGAAGCCGAGCGCACAACCGCTGAAGCCGCCCTCGATGAGTTGCAGGCCCAGCTGGGGAATCTGCGCGCGAGTCGCGAGGATCTGCAGCAGCAAGCGGCGCAGGCGACCGCGCAGTTGGCCGGCCTGGAGGAGCGGCGGCGCGGCGTCGAGTCGGCATTTCAGCGCATCGACCGTCTCCACGCCGACCTGGAGCGCCGTGTGCTGGTTATCGAGCAGCAGCGCACCGCGGCCGCGGCGGAGCGCGAACTGCGTGCCGGCGAGAGCGCCTTGCTGGCCAACCGCCAGAAGGAGCTGGTGAGCGCGCGCGCCGAGGCCCAGGCGCAGGCGCAGGCTCTTGCCGCCCAGGCGCAGGCTCTGCGCCAGCAACTGACGGCGATCGAGACCCATCTGAAGACCGGACGGGCGGCGGTCGACCAGTTGCGCGAAGACCGCGCCAACCGTTCCAGCCAAGTGGCCAAGCTGCGTTCCGATTTGGAACACCTTGAGGCAAGCTGCCTTGCGGAAGTCAATGCCGAGGCCCAGGCGTTGCGCGCCGACGGGGCGATTGCGCGCCTGGCCGGCGAGGCTCTTGGCGCCGAGGAGGAGAGCTGCCGCAACCTGCGCCAGCGCATGGAGCAGATGGGCCCGGTGAACATGATGGCCCTTGACGAGTACCGGGAGACGGCCGATCGCCACGGATTTCTGGAAACGCAGCGCCGGGACCTCATCGATTCCATCGAGAACACGCAGGAGACGATCAAGGAGATCGATCAGATCTCGCGCACCAGGTTCGACGAAGCCTTGGCCAGAATCAACGAGAACTTTGCCAAGGTCTTCGCTTGGCTCTTCCAGGGCGGCCAGGCCTTCCTGCGCGTCACCGACGCGGAGAACCAGGCCGAGAGCGGCCTCGATATCGTGGTCTCGCCGCCCGGCAAGAGGCTGCAGAATGTGCTGCTGCTCTCCGGCGGCGAAAAGGCGTTGACCGCGCTGGCTCTGCTGGTGGGCATCTTCCAGTTCCGGCCCAGCCCCTTCTGCGTGCTCGACGAAGTGGACTCCGCTCTGGATGAGACCAACGTGACCCGCTTCGGCGAACTGATGCGAGCCTTGAGCAAGGACACGCAGTTCCTGGTGGTCACCCACTCCAAGCGCATGATGCAGTTCGCCGACATGATCTACGGCGTCACCATGCAGGAGCCAGGAGTCTCCAAGGTAGTCAGCGTTCGTCTGGGCGGCCACGAACACCAGCGCGCCACGGCGTAGGGCGGCTAGGGGGAGTGCTTCCGGATCTCGCGCGAGGTGTCTCCGATTTTGGCTGACGGTCGTCCAGGATCCAAACACAATACTCACAACTAGCCGTTCGACTCTCGGACAACCTCACGGGTAACCTGTTCTCCAATGGCTGATGGTCCTGCAATACCGCTTTCCGATGAGATCCGGGAGATGGTCCGCGCGCAGTACCCGCCTGAAACTCAGGCGGAGGTTTGCGCGGCGTTGCTGGAGTACGGCGTGGCCCGATGGGAGTCGGAAGCCGACCGGGTGCGGTTCGACGTGTTGTATCTGGCGGCGGGAGATTGCGCGCGGGTAAGGCAACTGATAGGTCTTGCAAAAAGTGACCCACGTGATTTGATGAGAGAGGAGTATTTCTGGAGGGCCGGACACACATATCCGCACGCGTGGGCGCGACGACATGAAGTGAACCACGACCGGCCCGAGGCTCCAGAGCCCAACCCAGAGGTGATCGCCGTGGCGAGCGTCGCTCTTCCCATGCAGAAGCGTCGCGGGATTCAAGGCCTAGTGGGCAAAGCTCTGTACAAGATTGCACGCAGACCACGCGCTCTGTTGCTTGCGCCGCGACTACGCGCACTGTTCCTGGCGTTCGACAATCGTGATGAACTTGAAGAATTTGCGAGAAGGATCCTGACGCTCAGCGAAGACAAGAGGAAGCTGGACTTGTCGCCGGCTCTGGAATATCGGTGGGATCTCAAAGCGCCGCGAACGATTCTGCGAAGGCTGAGCGGCGACAAGGAAGAGACGCTGAAATATGCGTTCGGCGTCGTTTCGTGGAGTGGCAATGCCGAATACTGGCGCACATGTTCCCGCCGTTTGATGGAGCTTGCTCAAAGTGACGGTGCCGCTCATCTTTCGATGATGCGAGATACGGCGGACCGGCAGGTGGTGATCGGGTATCGGCTGCCGGAATCGTGGGCTCAGGCTCCTCGGCCATTAGGCAGCTAATGCAGTCCGCGCGGGCGGGACGCGTATCGGCCCAGCTTCCAGCTTTCGTTGATTCTGGTGATCGTGAGACGGTCGGGATTTGCGCGCAAAAAACCGCCCCCGAAG
>JBEKCX010000033.1:0-12965 GCA_050014655.1 Occallatibacter sp.
GAAATGACCTGCCACCGACAAGGTGGCTCCAATCAACCGGGGCCGCGTAAGCGACCCCGCTCAAGCCGCTTCGAGCGGCTCACACAAAGAAGCCCCCGGCTCTGCCGGGGGTAATCTCACTGTTTCCTTTGGGAAGCCGCAAGCCGGCAGATCGCCGTCGCGCGGGCGCCCAAATCTGAGAATCATTGGAGGAGTCATGTTTCTTTCTTTGCAGCGATTTGCCGCCGTGGGCGCTCTTTTGGCGTGCTGCGCCGTGCCGGTCTGCTCCCAGCAGAAAAGCTCGGCGGCCAAGGGCATTAACAATCTTGCGGCGCCTGTGCCGACGCCGCTGCTCAATGGCAAGCGGGCGTTCATCTCCTATGAGCTGGGCGACGTGACGGACTTTCCAAACGCCTACAGCGGTGGGCCGGAGCGGGCCTACAGCGAGTTCTTTGCGCAGATGAAGGCGTGGGGCCGTTTTCAGCTGGTCCTGGACCCGAGCGACGCGGATGTGGTCTTCGCGGTGCGGTTTGTCGCTTCGCCGAATTCGGTGCCGCAGATCAGGGTGGGCATCTCGGATGCCAAGACCCATGTGGCCTTGTGGGGCTTTGTGGAGCAGGTCGATCTCGCCTGGCTCAAGAAGCATCGCGACGCGGCTTTTACGCAATCGGTCCAGTTGCTGGTCTCGGACGTGCAGGCGCTGCTCGCGCCGGGCGCAAATCCGTAAAGCGTGAAGTAGACGGGAAAGACACGTTTTTCAGGCCAGGCCAAATAAGGCTCTTGGGAGCGATTTCAGGCCTTTTTGCCGCGACGGACGGGGTATTGCACGCAAAAAACGGCGAAAAGCGGCAGGCAATGATTACCAGTGAGTCAATAGGAGAAGAACCGTAAACTATTCATCCATAGGGATTTACTAGCAAGGATGGGATGAAAAAGGGGCTCCCGGAGGGGGAGGGGGGTGGGGGTCGCTTGATAGGGGCTAGGGAATAGGGACCAGGGATCAAGGACCGGGCAGATTCCTGACGGATTGAGTTGAGGTTTCGCATGCTCTTTCTCCTATCTACCAGTGTGCGCCGGCAGGAGATAATTCTGCGCAAGCGGCCTCTCATGATCTCGAAGTCCTCCGCCGCGGTCCGCCACAGCGGAAGACTTGGTGCGCCCGGCCAGCGCGCAGGCGCCGTAGTACTGTGACCAAGTGATTTCGTACCTTGAGTTCAAGCTATCCCAGGTCCCAAAATCGGGATCTGGGGCACCCAGAGTTGGTACAACTTCATGCGGTCAGAGGCCTAGCTCAGGAACCTGACGCGCTCGCCCGTTGCCGCGTTCTGCGCCATCCCTCTTTTACTGTCGCATCTGCATGAACGTGCCGCATCACTGACCGCAATCGGCCCCATCGGCGAAAATACTCTTCGATGGGGAAGCGGCTCCTGGAGATGAGCGTTTGGTTGCGGGCGAGCCTGTTGCTGGCGGTTGCCGGCCTTTCGCTTACTGCAATGCCACCGGCGCGGGCGCAGGACGGCGCCGCGCACTCGCCGGACCCTTCAGGCGCTGCCCAATCCCGCCCTGACCGGACGCACGAGGCAAAACCGCGCCCGCTGCCCGACCGGCTTCCCGACAAGCCCTCGCTGCCGCCCGCATTCGCGATTCCCGTTGGCCCGCTGGGCTTTTCCCCACCCGGCCCCATCTATCTGGGGCAGCGCAGCAGCCTGGTTTCGCTGGATTTTCTTGACGAAAACCGGCTGCTCTTCACCTTTCGCGTACCGGGATTGATGCGCCGCGAGGCGGAGAACGGCGCGGGCGGCGAGGAGCGCCAGATTCGCGCCCTGGTGCTGGCGCTGCCGGCGGGCACGGTCGAGGCCGAGGCCCTGTGGACCGTGCACGACCGCGTACGCTACCTCTGGGCGCTCAAGGACGGCCGCTTCCTGCTGCGCGACAGCGACGGCCTGGCGCAGGGCGACGCCACGCTGGAGTTGAAGCCCCTCCTGCGATTCCCAGGTCCGCTGCTGTGGCTTGAAGTCGATCCCAGCGGGCAGTTTCTGGTGACCAACTCGCGCGAGCCCGCGGCGGCGCAAAAGCCCGGCGAAGCCGGCAGTTCGGCTGCTTCCCCGGCCGGCATCGCCGCGGATGGGCAACAGCCCTCCAAGCTCTTCGATCCGGCGCAGACCGATCTCGTGGTGCGCATCCTCCGCCGCGCCTCCGGCCAGGTGATGCTGGTCAGCCGCACCCGCTCCACCGTCCATCTGCCCATCAGCGCCGAGGGCTACCTGGAGAGCCTGCGCGGCAACGGCCAGCAGTGGCTGCTGAACCTGAACTACTTCAGCGGCGGCAGCAGGATTCTGGGCCGCGTGGACTCGGGCTGCTCGCCCGCCTTCGACTTTGTATCCGAGCG
This sequence comes from Occallatibacter sp., assembly GCA_050014655.1. Taxonomy (GTDB): domain Bacteria; phylum Acidobacteriota; class Terriglobia; order Terriglobales; family Acidobacteriaceae; genus Telmatobacter. The sequence goes on from JBEKCX010000033.1 coordinate 2,369, forward strand.
CGTGGTGCTGGTGACGGCCTGCTTCGCCGGAGGCGGTCGCAAGCTGGTGGCGCTGGGAACGGACGGCCGCCGTCTGTGGGAGGATACGACCTCCCCGGCGGCGATCTGGCCGCTGATCGTCAGGTCGCCCGATGGCTCGCGGCTGGCGCAGGAGACCCTGGCCGTCACACACGAGGTAGACGCCCACTCGCCCCTGGCCGCCGAGGACGTGAAGGGCCAGTTGGTCAGGGTCCTTGACGCGGCTAGCGGCCAGGTGTCGCTCGAGGCGCCCGCCAGTCCCGCGCTCGATGCCGGCGGCAATGTGGCTATCTCGCCCTCCGGCCGGCGCGTGGCCGTGCTCAACGCCGGCTCAATTCAGGTCTTCGATCTGCCCGCCCCGCCGCCGCTCGCGGACGCTCCAGGCGCCCAGTTCGGGCGCTGACGCGCGGCTTTTGCCCGCCACGCCGCCTCCCCGCCCCGTGTAAACTGCTCGATGGGAGATTGCTCTTGGCTTCGGCTCTCGTCCACTATACGGCTGCGGCGGCTACCGATCGCGGCCGCAAGCGTTCCTCGAACGAGGACGCATTCGCCATCTCCGTCGAGCACGGGGTCTTTCTGGTCTGCGACGGCATGGGCGGCGCCGCGGCCGGAGAGGTAGCCAGCAGGCTGGCAGTGGACGAGATGCTGCGCCTGCTCACCAGCCGCACCAAAGCTGTGCCCCTCGCCCAGACGGTCGAGGAGGCCGTCCGCGCCACCAACGAAGTCATCTTGTCCCGAGCCCAGCGCAACGCCAGGCTGCACGGCATGGGCACCACGCTGGTGGGTCTGCTGGTGGAGGAGAGCCGCGTATTGGCGCTCAATATCGGCGATAGCCGCTGTTACCGGCAGCGCAACCGCAGCCTGCAGCAGCTCACCGTGGACCACTCCTTGGTGGACGAGCTGGTGCGGGCGGGTCAGATGCCCCCCGGTGCCGCCCTCCACTCACCGCTCAAGAACGTGATAACCCGCGCGCTGGGCACGCAGAGAGAGGTCACGCCGGATATCTTCGAGTTCGAAGCCGAGCCTGACGACCTGTTTCTGCTCTGCTCCGATGGCCTCACGCGCGAGCTCCCCGACTCGCTGATCGAATCGCTCCTCGGCGCCGATTCTCCCCTGGACGAGCTGTGCGCCCGCATGGTGAGCGCCGCCAACAAGGCCGGCGGCAACGACAACATCACCTGCCTGCTGGTGCGCGCGGCGTGATCGGTCAATGCCTGCGCACGCGCTGGAAGAGCAGCACCAGGGGAACGCAGGCCAGCGAGAGATACGCCAGCAGGCGGAAGTTATCGGCATAGGCGAGGACGGCCGCCTGCTGCTGGACGCTGCGGTAGAGCGCACCCAGAGCTTCCATGCGGGCGGTGTGCGCGTTGGCCCCGGCATGAAAGAACCGCGTTCCCAGGCCCTGAATCATGCGCATCGTTGCCGGGCTGCCCGCCGTGAGGTTGGCTGTCAGATAACTCTGATGGGCCTGCGAGCCGCGCACCAGAAGCGTCATGACCATGGCGATGCCGATGCTGCCTCCGATGTTGCGCATCAGGTTGTAGATGCCGGTGGCGTTGCCGATCTCCTCCTTGCGCAGGCGGCTCAGAGTCATGGTGGTGAGCGGAACGAAGATGAAGCCCATGGCGCAGCCGTTGAGCACGTTGGGCACGATCACCGAGGCCATGCCGATATCGAGGCTGATGTTGCTCAGCATCCAGGTCGAGTAGCCCAGCAGGGCGAAGCCGAAGGCCATCAGCACGCGCCCATCGAGGTATCGGACCAATACTCCCGCCGCCATCATCGAAGCCATGGCGCCGAGGCCCCGCGGACTTACGGTCAGGCCGCTTTGCAGCGCCGAATAACCCATGATCGTCTGCAGAAACAGCGGCAGCATAGCTGTCGCGCCATAGAGAACGAAGCCGTACATGCTGGTAATCAGCGTCCCCATGCTGAAGTTGCGGTTCGCCAGCACGTGCAACTGCACAATGGGATCGTGATTCGTCAGTTCGCGCCAGATGAAGCCCAGAAGCGCGACCGCCGAGATTGCGGCCGTCCATCGAATCCAGCGGGTTCCAAACCAGTCCATCTCCTGTCCCTTGTCCAGCAGCAATTGCAAGGAGCCCAGCCACAGGGCCATCAAGCCGAAGCCAAGATAATCGATCGCTCCGCGAAACGCATTGCGCAGATAAGGAGGGTCCTCGACGAAGAGATTGATCATGAATAGCGCCAACAGGCCTACGGGCAGGTTGATGTAGAAGATCCAGCGCCAGGAGTAGCTGTCGGTGATCCATCCGCCCAGCGTGGGGCCAATCACCGGAGCCACCACAACCCCAACCCCGAAGACCGCCATGGCGGTCCCATGCCGGCGGGGCGGAAAGCTCTCCAGCAGGATGGATTGAGCCAGGGGCTGCATGCCGCCGCCGCCGATGCCTTGCAATACCCTGGCTACGATCAGCATCGGCATATTGATGGCCATGCCGCAAAGCAGCGAGGCGGCGGTAAACAACAAAACTGAGGTCAACAGCAGCCGTTTGCGTCCGATGCGCCGCGCAATCCATCCCGAGGCGGGCAGCATAATGCCATTCGAGACCAGGTAGCTGGTCAGTACCCAGGTCGATTCATCCGTCGAGGCCGACAGGTTGCCTGCGATATGCGGCAATGCGACGTTGGCCACCGAGGAGTCGAGCACCACCATGAAGGTGGCGAGCATCACCGAGCCGGCAACGATCCACGGGTTCGCGGAGGGCTTCCACTCGCTGGACTCGGCCCCCGGATTCGTACGCGCGGCGCTGACCATAAGGTCCAGTTTAATTTACGGTGCATTCAGGCCCGGATTTGCTGCGCGAGCCGGTGCGGCGCCCGGCAGAGCGCGGCTGGCTCACTTGCGCTGGGTCGAGGCGCGGACCACCAGCTTGGGGCTCACCAGCACCGTCTTCGGACGCGCCGGGGAATCCGCGCCGACCAGCGAAAGAGCCAGCTCGGCGGCGTGCCGGCCGATTGCCGAACTGTCCTGATCGATCGATGTGAGCGGAACGCGCAAGAAATCCGAGTAGAGCACATTACCGCACCCCACCACCGCAATGTCTTCGGGAATGCGCAGCCCCGCATCCAGAATCGCCCGCATCGCGCCCAGAGCGATGGGGTCGTTGAAGCAGAAGATTCCATCCGGCCGCGGGCTTGCGGACAGCAGCTTCCTGGCTGCCTCGTAGCCGCCCGGTTCTCCACGATCGTCGCCCGAGGTTCCGATGCAGACGATGTGCTCCGGCAAGGGCGTCCGCCCGTGCTCGGCCAAGGCCCGCTTGAAGCCTTCCAGGCGGCCCAGCGCGGTGCTGGTTTCAGGGCCGCGGATATGCGCGATTCTCTGGCAGCCTTGCTCGATCAGGTGGTTGGTCGCGAGCCGCCCCACGGCTTCATCGTCCACGCCCACAAAACTCGCCGCCAGGTGAGTGAACTTCCGGTCGATGAGAATATAAGGGATTCTTCGCTCCTCGATGCCGCGAAAACTCTCCGCGCTGCTTTGCGCCGACGCGATCGCCATCACGTCAACCCGCCGCGCCAGCAGTTGTTCAATCTCCTGCCGTTCCAGATCAGGATCCTCTTCCGACGAGGTGATGATCAGGCTGTAGCCATGCCCGCGGATTCCGGCTGAGATGGCTTTGGCAACCTGAGCGAAGAAGGGATGCAGCAGGTCGGGGACCACCAATCCAATGGTCCAGGTTCGTCCGGTAATCAGGGCGCGCGCCGCAAAGTTAGGTTGAAAGTTCAGCTCCTCGGTGCGCTTCAGAATTCGCTTCCGGGTCGTTTCGCTGATGTCGGGATGGCCGCGCAGCGCCTTCGAGATGGTGACCGTGGACAGGCCCAAATCCCGGGCGATATCCTTCATGCGCACCGGCGCGCCTTTGCGCGCTTTTGGCTGCTCTTCGTTACCGGCTTGTAAATTGCTCATTGCCGCCGCAAATCTGTCGCAAAATTACCGGACGGAAAACCGCCCGGCGTCCTGTTGGAACAAGTATCGTCCCGCGCTCGCCTTTGGCGTCAACTTTCTTCTGCACGGTGTGGAAATCGCGATTGACACAGGTCAGGTGCGAGCGTATCCTTCGATGGTTACAGTTACCGATAACTGTCCGTCGGCAAGGAGAAGCAATGAGCACTCCCAGCAAGGGCCTTTCGGAGCCCATCAATCCAGCCGCCGTTCCGCAGAGAAGGTTGTATACCGGAGCCGCGATGCCGGCTGTGGGCCTGGGCACCTTTGGCTCCGATCATGTGACTCCGGCCCAGGTTGCCGAAGCGGTCAAGGGCGCTGCCGCGGTTGGCTACCGGCACTTCGATTGCGCCTCGGTCTACGGGAACGAGGCGGAGATCGGAGCTTCGCTGGAGGCGATTCAAGCCGGCGGGGTAGGGCGCGAGGAGCTCTGGGTCACCTCGAAGCTGTGGAACGACAAGCACAACGACGTCATCGCCTCCTGCCGCAAGTCGCTCGCCGACCTTCGCCTCGACTACCTTGACCTGTACCTTGTGCATTGGCCCTTCCCGAACTTCCATCCGCCCGGCTGCGATGTCACCTCGCGCAGCGCGGACTCCAAGCCCTACATCCACGAAAACTACATGAAGACCTGGCGCCAGATGGAAGAGCTGGTGGATGTGGGCCTGGTGCGGCATATCGGCACGTCGAATATGACCATCCCGAAACTGAAGCTCGTGCTGCGCGATGCGCGCATCAAGCCGGCGGTGAACGAGATGGAGCTGCATCCGCACTTTCAGCAGCCCGAGTTATTCCGCTTTGTCGTGGAGAACGGGATGCAGCCCATCGGCTACTGCCCCATCGGCTCGCCCGGCCGCCCGGAGCGCGACCGCACCCCGGAAGACACCGCGCCCACTGAAGATCCGGTCATCGTGGAGATCGCCCGGCGGCACGCAATTCATCCCGCTGTGGTTTGCATCAAGTGGGCGGTGCAGCGCGGGCAGACGCCGATTCCCTTTTCGATTCACAACTACCCCGCCAATCTCGCCTGCGTTTTTGGCACCCCGCTGACCGGCGAAGAGATGCGGGAGATCGCCGCCATCGACCGTAACTGCCGGCTGATCAAGGGCCAGGTCTTCCTGTGGAAGGATGGGCAGAGCTGGGAAGCGCTCTGGGACGTAGACGGCGAGATCACGCCGCCGTAGCGGCCGCGCGCCGAGGCCGTTCAACCGGTTGAACCTGTGGAGAAGATTGAGATGAAAGAGACAATGACCGCGGCGTTCCTGCCTGGAGACTCGACCGTCGAGATGCGCACCGTGCCGGTTCCGGCTCCGGGCCACGGAGAAGTACTGTTGCGCATGAAGGCCTCGACCATCTGCGGTTCGGATATTCGCTGCATCTATCACGAGCACCTTGGCAAGGGTCCCGAGGGCTACCAGGGAGTTATCGCCGGCCACGAACCATGCGGCCAGATCGTGGCCGCGGGCGAAGGCTGCCGCCGCTTCAAGCAGGACGACCGGGTGATTGTCTACCACATCTCCGGCTGCGGAGTTTGCAACGATTGCCGGCGCGGCTACATGATCTCCTGCACCAGCGAGAAGTATCGCCGCGCCTACGGATGGCAGCGCGACGGCGGAATGGCCGAGTTCATGCTGGCGGAAGAGAAAGATCTGATCGCTCTTCCCGATGAGCTCTCCTATGCCGATGGCGCACAGGTTGCCTGCGGATTCGGAACCGTCTACGAGGGCCTGGAGAAGATCGGAATCGACGGCAATCATGCCGTGCTGATCACCGGCCTGGGGCCTGTGGGACTGGCCACCGGCGCGCTCTGCCGCAAACTCGGCGCACAAAAGATCATCGGCATCGACGTGGTTCCCGAGCGCATGAAGATCGCCCTCGATCTCGGTCTTTGCGATGCGGTTCTGCCTTCGGGACCGGGCAACGTGGCCGCGGTGAAGGCCCTGACCGGCGGCATGGGAGTGGAGCGTGCGGTGGACTGTTCGGCTAACCCCGCCGCGCGGGCAACGGCCATCCGCGCCACGCGCAAATGGGGAAAGATCGTCTTTCTCGGCGAGGGCGGGACGGTTGAATTCAATCCATCTCCCGACATCATTCACGATCAGAAGACGATTTACGGATCGTGGGTGACTTCGACCTGGCTGATGGAAGAGCTGGTGGAGCGGCTGGTCCGCTGGAGTCTTCATCCGGCCGAGATCATCACCCACCGCTTCCCGCTGGAGCACGCCGGCGAAGCCTATGCGCTGATGGCCAGCGGCAAGTGCGGCAAGGTCGCCGTCTGCCAGGATGAGGAGTTGGTGTAGAGTTGCGTGAAGGAGGGAAACGATGACCGTCTCGACAACTTCCGCCGTTCCCGACTGGGAGCGCCAGTTCCGCGCCCTGCTGCCGCTCTTTGGCCATCGCAACTGGATGGTGGTGGCCGATTCCGCCTATCCCGCCCAGTCGAAGCCCGGAATCGAAACCGTCGCCGCCGGCGAAGATCAGATGCGCGTTCTTCGCAAGGTTCTCGACGCCATTACCGCCAGCAGCCACATCCGCGCCAACGTCTACGTTGACAAGGAGCTGGCCTTCGTCGCGGAGAACGACGCGCCGGGGGTTGCGGAGTACCGGAGCCAGCTCGCTGCCGCGCTCTACGGCACGCGGGTCAGCCAGATTCCGCACGAGCAGATCATTCAAAAGCTCGACCAATCCGCCCAGATCTTTCGCATTCTCATCGTCAAGACCGACATGACCATCCCCTACACCTCCGTCTTCTTCGAGCTCGACTGCGGCTACTGGAACGCCGAGGCGGAAGAACGTCTCCGGCAGGCCATGAGGGTTGCCGATTTGAGTTAGGCCGGGAGACTCTTTGGAAACAGAAAGACCGAACCAGGCGCCTTCCAGCGCGAACGGCGCCCTGAAAGGAATGAAACCGCAATGGCAATGAACAGGCGCGAGTTGCTTCAGTGGATGGGCGGTGCGTGCTCCGCTCTCGCTCTCTCAAGGTTTGCAAAGGCCCAGGCCGCGCAGGGCAATAACTTCCTGCCCACCAGGTCTTCTCTTCAGAGTTACCGGATCCCCGACTGGTTCCGCGACGCCAAGTTCGGCATATGGTCTCACTGGGGGCCGCAGTCGGCCATCGAATTCGGCGATTGGTACGCGCGCACCATGTACCAGCAGGGATCGAAGCAGTATCTGTATCATGTGGAGACCTATGGCCATCCCTCCAAGGTCGGCTACAAGGACCTGGTCGATAACTGGAAGGCCGCAAAGTGGGACCCGGGTCACCTGATAAGCCTGTACAAGAAGGCGGGCGCGAAGTATTTCGTCAGCATGGGCGTCCACCACGATAACTTCGACCTGTGGGACTCGAAGTACACGCGCTGGAACGCCGCCAACATGGGCCCGAAACGAGACATTGTCGGAACCTGGGCGAAGGCGGCGCGTAGCCAGGGATTGCGCTTCGGAGTTACCGAGCACCTATGGATCAGTTATAAGTGGTTCTCCGTGGCGCACGGCTCGGACAAGACCGGGCCGCTGGCCGGCGTTCCCTACGACGGCGCCGACCCCAAGTACGCCGACCTATATCATGACGCCGACTGCGCCCGGCTCATCGACAAGCTCGATTGGAGCGACAACAATATTCCCGACTCATGGAAGCTTCATTACCTCGACCGCATGACCGACCTCATCGACAAGTATCAGCCCGACCTGCTTTACACCGACGGCCATCTTCCCTTCGAGGATATCGGGTTGAAGATGGTGGCGCACCTTTACAACGTCAGCGCGCAAGCGCACGGCGGCCAGACCGAGGCGGTCTACACCAGCAAGGAGTCCACCGATTGCGCCGTCGGCACCTGTTTGCTCGATCATGAGCGCGGCGTCTCCGACGGCATCGCTGCGAACCCCTGGCAGACCGATACCTGCATCGGCCAGTGGCATTACAACCGCGGCGAGAGATATAAGTCGGCCAAGAAGGTCATCGACCTGCTCGCCGACATCGTCAGCAAGAACGGTAACTTGTTGCTTAACTTCCCGTTGCCCAACTCCGGCGAGTTGGACTTCGAGGAGAAGGTTGTGCTCGACGGCATCACCGCGTGGATGGCGGTGAACAGCGAAGGCATCTATAGCTCGCGCCCGTGGAAGATATACGGCGAAGGCCCCTCCACGCAAACCAAGATTGAAACCGGAAACTTCAACGAGGACAAGCAGAAGGACCTCACCGCGGCGGATGTGCGCTTCACGGTGAAAAACAGCACGCTCTATGCCTTCGTCATGGGCTGGCCGGACAAGGCGGCTGTGGTCAGCGCGCTTGGCCTCGCCAGCCCGCAGGATCCGGGCAAGATTCGCAAGGTGGAACTGCTCGGCTACAAAGGCGATCTCAAGTGGAAGCAGGAGGACGCCGCATTGAAGGTCGAGATGCCCGCGGAGAAGCTCTCCGATATCGGCATTACGCTGAAAGTCGAACTGGCATAGTGGGCCTTCAAGCTCGCGGTGCGACGTGCCTGCTGTTGCCGTCAGCGCGCCGGATTCTTTTTCGGCCGAAGCGAATCGAGCAGCAGCAGGCAGGCGCCGGTGACCACGGATGAGTCGGCTATGTTGAAGTCCGGCCAGTGATAGCTGAAGATGTGCACCTGAATGAAATCGACGACCGAGCCGTACAGGATGCGGTCGTGGACGTTGCCCAGCGCTCCGGCGAGAATGAGCGAAAGCGCGATCGTGGTCAGGGTGATGCGGTCGCCCAGCCGCACCAGCGCTATCAGAACCGCCAGCGCCGCCACGAGCGTGAAGCCGATCAAAACTCGCCGGACCAGCTGCGGCGAGGCCGAGTCGGCAAAGAGCGAGAACGCAGCGCCGTCGTTGGTCCAGTGCGAGATGCCCAGAACGCGCGGTATGACCGGAATGATCCCGCCCATGCGAATATGCGTCTCGACCCAGGTCTTGGTCAGGCGATCAGCCAGAACGATCAGCGCGGAGAAGCCGAGCAGCCAGGGCAGGCGGCGAGGGATGGCGATTTTCACTGGGCTGCCTCCTCGGGTTGCGGCGGCTGGATTCCCATCTCGGTGAGCGCGGACTGGCAGCGCGTGCAGACGTTCTGCCAGATGCCGTAGTTACTAACTTCCGGCATGAAGTTCCAGCAGCGCGCGCATTTATGGCCGCTGGCAAGCGAAAGAAAAACCGCAAAGTCTTCGGGGGAAGAAAGAGACTTGATTTTGTCGCCGTCCATGGGACCCGAGTGCGTGCCCCATTCCAGAAGCACGACACTAGAGACATTGATCAGCTCCTTCAAGCCCGCCTGATGCCGTTTCAATAAACTGAGCATCGCTCCTTTCGCATAAATATGGAGGTCTGCTTCGAGACTTTTTCCGATGGATTTGGCCTGACGCGATTCCTCGAGCACGCGGAGAGCTTCATCGCGTACCGCAAAGATTTGCTTCCACTCATCGAGCAACTTCGTTGGATCCTCGGAGAATATCTCCTCCGGCATGGGAAACAACGCCAGATGCACACTCGCCTCGCGGCCTTCCACAGCGGGCAGATGCTCCCAAACCTCGTCGGCGGTGAAGCTGAGGATGGGCGCCACCAGGCGCACCAGCGTCTCGGTGATCTGCCAGAGAACCGTCTGCGCGGAGCGGCGCGCCTGGCTCGTGGGCGCAAAGGTGTACATGCGGTCCTTGAGCACGTCCAGATAGAACGAACTCAGGTCCACGATGGCAAACTCGTTGATGGCGTGGTAGACGCGGTGAAACTCGAAGCCCGCGTACCAACCCAGAATCTTCTCGGTAAGCTCGCGCGTCCGGGCCAGCATATAGCGGTCCAGCGGCAGCAGCTCCGCCTCGGCCACGCGGTCGCGGACGGGGTCAAAGCCGTGCAGGTTGCCGAGCAGGAAGCGGAAGGTATTGCGCAGCTTGCGGTAGATCTCGGCGCAGCGCTGCATCAGGTTCTCGCTGGCCGCCATGTCTTCGCGGAAATCGACGGACGCGACCCACAGGCGAACGATCTCGCCGCCCATACGGTTGGCGATGTCCACCGGGTCCACGCCGTTGCCCAGCGACTTGCTCATGGCCCGGCCCTGCTCGTCCAGTGTCCAGCCGGCGGTTACCACGCGGGAGTAAGGCGCGCGGCCGCGCAAAGCCACCGAAGTCAACAGCGAGGAGTGGAACCAGCCGCGATGCTGGTCGCCGCCCTCGAGATACAAAACCTCCACGCCTTCGCCGTTCTGAAAGGCGGTATAAGCAGTCTTCAGGTCCGCGTCGGCCTCGCACACGGCGAACCAGCTTGTGCCGGAGTCCACCCACACGTCCAGAATGTCGGTTTCCTTGCGAAACTCCGTGCCGCCGCAATGCTTGCAAACCGCGCCTGCGGGCAGCAGCGCATCCGCTTCGGCTGTGCGCCAGGCCTCAATGCCCTCGCGCTCGACAAGCTCCACCACCGCGCGGTTCAGCTCCGCGGAGACGATCGGATTGTTGCACTTCTCGCACAGGAAAACGGCGATGGGCACGTCCCAGATCTTCTGGCGGCTGATGCACCAATCGGGCCGCGTGGCGATCATGTTGGTGATCCGCTCCTTGCCCCAGGCCGGGTCCCACGCCACCTTGTCGATCTCTTCGATGGCCAATTGGCGGAATGTCGTTTCGC
>JBEKCX010000034.1:0-12860 GCA_050014655.1 Occallatibacter sp.
CGCTTGAGATACGCCAGCGAGGAATAGCCGGTGCCGAAATCGTCCAGCGAGAATCTCAAGCCATGGGACTTGAGCAAGTTCATCTTGGCGATGACCTCTTCGATATTCTCCGCCAGCATGCTCTCGGTGAGTTCCAGATCGAGGTTCCGCGGGTTGGCGCCGGTGCGGTTCAGGGCGCCCAGCACCCGCTGGACGAAGTCCGGCTGCCGGAACTGCCGCGCGCTGATGTTGACCGCAATCACCACATGGTCATTTGCGCCCCGTTCGGCTAAGGCCGCAATCTGCTTGCAGGCGGTCTCTAGAACCCAATCTCCCATAGGCAGGATGAGCTCGATCTCCTCAGCCAGGGGAATGAACTCGCGAGGGAGCAGGAGGCCGCGCCGGGGATGATGCCAGCGGATCAAGACCTCGGCGCCAATCAGTTGGTCGTGACTCACTTGAGGCTGATAGTAAAGGACGAACTGGCTGGTCTGAATCGCCAGGCGAAGGTCGTCCTCCAGCGCGGCGCGGGCATTTACGGCTGCCTGCATGGCGGGGGCGAAGAAGTGAATCGTGTTGCGGCCCCCTGTCCGGGCCTGATCCAGAGCAATATCGGCCTTTTGCAGGATCTCTTCCGCCGTCTCCGGGCCATCGCCGACGACCGTGATCCCGATGCTGGCAGTGCTGCTGCAGGAACGGCCCGCCAGCAGATAGGGTTGACTGAGGACGCTGAGGATGTTGGAGCCGGCCGACTTCGCCTGCGCCGCAGCCTCCTCGGCAGTCGGGCTCAGGTTGTCGAGCATTACCACAAACTCATCTCCGCCCAATCGCGCCACGCTGCCGGCGTCTTCAAGGCAGACGACAAGCCGCCGGGCGGTCTCCTGCAGGAGCAAGTCGCCGGTTTGATGGCCGAGGGCCTCGTTCAGCATCTTGAAGTTGTCCAGATTGACCAGCAAGAGTGCTTGCCGGCGGCCGCTGGGGGTGCTGGTGGCCAGGGTCTCCCGCAGCCGTTCCAGCAGCAGCCGGCGGTTGGGCAGGCCGGTCAACGGGTCGTAGAAAGCGAGATTCTTGATCCTGTCTTCCGCGGCTTTGGCGCCTGAGATATCGCGGATCATGGAAAGCATGCAGGGCACGCCGCCTAGCTCAATCAGCGACGCCGAAACCACCACCCAGAAGACCTCCCCGGTCTTCTTTCTGAACTGCACCTCCAAATCCCGGCAACTGGAGTTCTGTTGAAGCATCTCGACCAATCTCTGCCGGTTGCGAGGGTCCGCCCAGATCTTCAGTTCCAGCGAAGTCTTCCCAACGACCTCTTCGCGCTCGTACCCCAAGATATCGAGGAAAGCCTTGTTGCACTCGACGTACATCCCATCGCTCAAGCGGTTGATGTCGATGCCGTCCAGGCTGGTCTGGAATGCGGTGCGATAGCGCTCTTCGCTCACCCGCAGCGCTTCCTGAGAGGCGGCAAGGCGCTCTTCGGCAGCCTTGGCTTCGGAGATATCGCGGGTCATGGTAAGGATGCAGGGAACCCCGTCAAGCTCAATCACCGATGCCGACATCAGCCCCAGCAAGACCTTTCCGTTCTTCCCTCTGAATCGGGCCTCGAAATCCCGGCACCTTCGGTTCTGGCGAAGCGCTTCGGTCAATCTCTGCCGATCGCCGGGTTCGACCCAGACATCGAGTTCCAGCGAAGTCTTTCCTTTCACCTCTTCGCGAGTGAATCCGGTGAGGTCGCAAAATGCCTTGTTGCAGTCGATAAACATCCCATCGCTCGGGCGGCTGATAAAGATGGCATCCAGGCTGGTTTCAAACGCGATCCGATAGCGGGCTTCGCTCACACGCAGCGCTTCCGTTGTTGCGGCCAGGCGTTCCTCCGCCGCCTTGGCCTCGGAGATGTCCTGGGTGACGGAAAGGGCGCAGGAAACCCCGTCATGCTCAAATGCGGATACCGACATCAAACCCCAGAAGATCTCTCCGCTCTTCTTTCTGAACTGGATTTCGCCGCGGAAGACTGACTTCTTGCGCAGCGACTCGGCTATCCTCTGCACATCGCCGGGACCGGCATAGATGTTGAGTTCCCGCACGGTTCGCCCGATGATCTCTTCACGCTCGTACCCCGTAGTGTCAAGGAATGTCTCATTGACATCGAGATACATCCCATCGTCCAGGCGGACGATGCTGACGGCATTGGCGCTGGTCTGGAATGCGATGCGGTGGCGCTCTTCGCTGGCCCGCAGCGCTTCCTGAGCAGCGGCCAGGCGCTCCTCGGCGATCTTGCGGTCGTTGATGTCTTCGGCCACGGCGGTAAAATGCAGCGCGCGTCCCTCGCCGTCGCGCTGGATGGAGATCGTCATCCTGGTCCAGGCCAAGCTGCCGTCCTTGCGGAGGTGGCGTTTCTCCAGGTTTTCACTGGTGGAGGCGCCGCTTCGTATTCGTCCCAGCGCCTCCATGGTGGCCGCGAAATCCTCCTCCGCCGTGATTTCGCGGATGGTAAGGCTGGAAAGTTCCTCGGGGGTGTAACCGAGAATCTCGGCGAAGCGCGCGTTGCAGCGCAGAATACGACCCTCGAACGAGGCATGGACGATGCCCACCGCGGCCTGTTCGAAGCTGGAGCGATAGCGCTCCTCGCTCTCCCTCAGCCGCACCTCCGCCTGCTTGCGCTCGGTAATGTCCCTTATGATGCCGTGCATCCTCACCGGCTGCCCTTGGGCATTGAGATCCAGCCGCCCCAGCCCATGCACCCAGCGCACCTCCCGGTCCGACTGGCGGACGATCCGGTACTCTTTGTCGAATGCCTGGCCCTTGCCAACCACTTCTTCGGCGAGATAGGCGGCCATCACGGCGCGGTCATCGGGATGAAGCAGGGCCACCCATCCCTCCACGGTGCGTTCATAGGTTGGACCGATACCGAAAACCGTGTCCAGAACCTCGGTGCCACTCCAAGCCCCGGTGCGGATGTCCAGGTCATAGCTGCCCAGGCCGGCAATCCTCTGCGACTCCTGCAACGATTCCTCGCTCTTGCGCAGCGCATCTTCTGCCCGCCTGCGGTCGGAGACGTCGTGAATGATGCCGAAGAGCAGCAGTCTGCCGTCCACCACCATGGGCGAGGAATAGACCTCGATCTCCCGTTCTTCACCGGAGGCGAGCCGGGCGCGATAGTTGAAGAAGCCGCGTTCCTTGCTGAGCGCCCGCTGGCGGTCGAGGGCCAGGTCTTCCGGCGGCAAGGTATCGATCTGGCTCAAGTTCATGCCCACCAGCCGCCCCAGCGGATAGCCGTAGAAGGCGGCGGCAGCCCGGTTGGCGGAGACAATCTCTCCGCTTGACGGATCTGCCAGCAGCATGACCGAGCTGCTCTCCTCAAAGAACGTTCTGAAACGGGTCTCGCTTTCAGCCATGGTGGTTGCGGCCCGCTTGCGCTCGGTGATGTCTTTGCCGAAGATGGAGATGCCGGTCACTTCGCCATCCACCACGATGGGGTTGAAGGCCAATTCCAACGTGCGGCCGTCGAGAATGGGAAGCTCGGCCCGGAATGCGCCTTGCGACAGCACACGCTCAAAGAGCGGAGGCCAATCTGACGCCTTCGCGGGCGGAAGAAGCTCCTGGGGGCGCTTGCCGATCGCCGCCAGGACGCCAAAATTGCGCTCCACATGCCGCTGAAACGCGCTGTTGAACGCCAGCAGCCCATAGTCCAGGTCCACCGACCAGATCAGGTCTTCAGTGCTTTCGATCAAGGCCGAGAGACTTGCCTCAGCTTGACTGTGAATCTCGGCCCTTCCTGAATCCGGTGTCGCTGTTGTCGGCATGGCAGAATCCAATGGCTCGAGGGTGGGCATGAGCGGCCCTCCCACAGTGCCCATCTTCTCGGAACGCCTCAAGGCGCGGTCTCATCCCGGTGAAACCTATCTCCATCGTTCATCGGGTGAAGACGGAACGGGCTTTAAGACGCCGGAAAAAACCGTTAAGAACTGCCTTAGAGTGTACTCTGCGCAGTGACGGCGCATTTGGTTCTTTTGGGGCATTGGCTTTACAGCCGGCGGGGCAGCTCCCGTTTTGACCCATTCCCCGCTTTCTCCGGCAGGGCTATAGCGAAGGGCCTCGCGGGTCGATATGCCTGAGCCGTTTTGCGGCCTGCACCTGCGCGCAACCGCACGCTGAATGAAGATCGTCGATTGCGCTCGCAAGGCGGAGTCTCTGTGCGCGCCGTCAATCCGCGCGACCCCAGCGCGCCGGCCTGGGATTTCGCTGGAGCAGCTCCCGGTACAGCGCCTCCCAGCGGTCCAGGATCGTCTCCAGGCTGAATCGCTCGCTGGCAAGCTGCCGCGCCCGTTCGCCCATGGCGCGGCGCTCGTCGGGCGGGGTGCGCATCATCCTGGTCATCGCCTCGGCGAGGGCGGCGGAGTCGCCGGCTTGCGTGAGCCATCCGCTCTGGCCGTCGACAAGCACTTCGGAGGTGCCGGCGCCGTCGGTGGCTACCGCGGGCAGCGAGCAGGCGGCGGCCTCCAGCAGCCCCATCGGCAGTCCTTCCCAGCGCGAGGACAGAACGAATCCATCCGCGGTCCGCATCCAGCGCCGCAAATCCGGCTCGAAGCCCAGAAAGCGGACCCTCCGCTCGAGGCCAAGGCGCGCCGAAAGCCCGAGCAACTCATCCTTGAGCGGCCCGCTGCCGGCAATCAACAGCCTCGTCGGCTCCGGAACCTTCGCCATAGCGGCAAGAAGCGTCGGATAGTCCTTCACCGGCTCCAGACGGCCCGCGGCCAGCCACAGAAACTCATCCTCGAGTCCCAGCTCGCGGCGCACGGCGCTCCGTTCCGGCGCATCGGGCCGCCACTCCTCCACTTCCACGCCATTGGGCAGCACCAGGATTTTGCCTGGAGTGGCCATGCGGGCCGAGAGATGCGCAGCCGCGGCGGCGTGGCTTACGGCGGTGACTCGATTCGCAAGCCAGCCGCTCCAGCGATAGCCCAACCGCCGGCCGGCAGTACCCGTCGAGCTGCTGTGCAGCGTATCCAACTCCACCCGCACCGGTGCCCCAAGCCGCGACCAGCGCGCCAGCCAGGCGGCATGGGGCAGATGAGCGTGGACCACGTCCGGGCGCTCGCGCCTTAGCCAGCGGTGGAAGCGAATCCATCCGCGCGGGTCGGCCAGGCCTTTGCGCATCCGCAGGGTCAAAAACCCGGCTCCGGCTGCGATCAGCCCGGCCGCGGCATCGCCTCCCGCGCCTGAGAGCGCCACCACGCTCACCCGCCAGCCGCGCCGGCACAGTCCTTTGGCCAGCAGGATGGCCTGGCGCTCGGCGCCGCCGATGCGGTCAAGGCCTGGAACGATCAGCGCAACGTGGCTCAAAGGCCGCGCTCCCCGCTCTTCGCGCTTGAAAGAACGGCGTCGATCAGGTCTTCGTAGGCGTGGATCGCGCAATCCATTCTGAACGCGTCGATGAAAGAATGCGCAAACCGCTGCCCTGGAGAGAGCGCCATGAGCGCCTGGAGCAGAGAGCCGGCCAGCGCATCGGCGGAGACTTCCGTAGCCAACCAGGCGCCGGCCTGGCCGCTCACGAGCTCCGCCACACCCTCCGAAGCCGGCAAGGCAACGATGGGCAAGCCGCCGGCGGCAGCCTCCAACAGCGCGTTGGGCAGGCCTTCATGCCGGGACGAGAGCACAAATGCGGAGGCGCCCGGAAAGTACGCCCAAGGACGGTCTAGGCGGCGCGCGAAGCGCACCGCGGCCTCCAAACCCAGATCGCGGCACTCGGCTCTCAAGGCCGCTTCTTCGTGGCCCGTGCCGATGATCGCCAGATCGGCGTCTGGAATCTGTTCGCGCACCTTGACCAGCGCCCGCAGCAGCAGGTCGAAGCCCTTTTCCAGTGAAAGCCTGCCCACGGCCAGCAGATGCGGGCCGGAACCCGTCCAAAGACTCGGCTTCTTGGCGATTGCACCGCGAATCGCATCCACATCCACGGGGTTTGGCAGCACCGCAAGACGATTCTCCTCAATGGCCAGCTCGGCGGCCAGATCCTTGGCCATCGCCGTGGTTTGGCAGATCACGCAGTCCGCGCGGCGGTAGAGCCGCCGGTAGAGCAGGCGCGTATAGAAGGGCAGCCCCCCAAAGGCCAAAGCCGCTGAGACGGTCCCGTTCTGCCGCACTGCGACGCGCGTCTCCGGCGGGAAGAGAGGGCGCAGCAGGAGCACCAGAAAGTTGAGGTGGAACATTCCGGAGAGGACCACATCCGGTCTGAGCCGCCGTACCAATTGAAGCAGCTTGATGACTCCGCCGCGCACGCGCGAAACGCCAAGGGCATGAACCTGGACCCAGGCCGGCACGATCTCCGAGCCGGCGTCTCCCTGGGTAATCAGCCCCAGATGCAGCTCGTACTTCTCGCGGGAGAGGCCCCGCGCCAGCAGGGCAATCACCTGCTCGGCGCCGCCGCCGCCAAGATGTGGGACGAGCAAGAGAATCCTGGAACGCTGAGCTAAGGGGTTTTCCACAGGTAAGTGAGTATACAGGCTGGGAGTCATGGGCGAAGATCGAGCAAAACACCCGCCAGGGATACCCTGAGGGCAAAGCCCCAAATTGATTCCATTGTGCTTATGCTCTGGCCAAAGCCGGGGCTGCCGCTTGAACGGAGTTTTCCACAGCCTGTCCAGTCTTGGTACACAATACCTTCGTGTTCGATCTCTTGCGTTTCATTCTGTGCAAAACTGGTACAGTATCTTTGTATCTTTTAAGAACTTTTCCACAGATTCGAAAAACAGCACGGAGCGCACGCTTTCTTGGGGCTGACGCCCCGTTGCCTTAATTTGACCTGGTTGCATGGAACAAGCCATGACGGACCGCACCTCTACGTTGAAAGCAACTGCCTGAGCAGTCTTCCAGAACATGTCCAGGGATTGCGGAGAGTGCAGGCCCCCCATGTTTCTTTCCGAAGCGCGCCTATTCGTGTCTGAGGTGCAAGTTCGCGCCGCGCATCCCGCGCCCCACATCGTCGTGGGCATCACCCATCCGCAGACCTGCCTGACACTTACCGGACGTCTGCGCGCCCTGCGCGAAGCGGGCTTCCGCGTGACCCTGGTCTCAAGTCCCGGAGAACTGCTGGACCGCACCGCGGCGCGCGAAGGGGTCGAGTACATCGCCATCCCGATACAACGGAAGATCGCGCCGATTGCGGATATTGTGTCGCTGGCGCGCCTGTGGTGGCTGCTGCTCCGGCTCAGGCCGGATATAACGGAGTTCAGCACCCCCAAGGCCGGGCTGCTGGGCACCTTTGCCGCGTGGCTGACGGGAGTGCCTGCGCGCATTTACATGCTGCGCGGGTTCAAGGTCGAGGGTACTCGTGGCGTCAAGCGGCGCGTTTTGCTGGCGGCCGAGCGCATGACCTCAGCTTGCGCGCAGGTTGTGCTTTGCAACAGCCGCAGCATGCGTGCCGAGGCGCTGGCGCTTGACGTGGCGCCGGAGGCCAAGCTGAATCTGCTCGGTGACGGCAGCAGCAACGGGGTCGATGTGGAGCGGTTTTCGCCCGGCCCAAGCGATGTGCGAGACCGGCTCGGCATTCCGCGGGAGGTTCCGCTGGTTGGTTTTGTGGGGCGGCTGACCTGCGACAAGGGGCTTCCTGAACTGATGGAAGCTTTTGACGCCATCCTGCAAGCGCAACCGGCGGCGCATCTGCTACTGGCCGGCTGGTTCGACGTCGCGGAAGACGCGTTGCGCGCCGATCTGCGAAATCGCATCGAAAACCATCCGCGTGTTCATTGCACCGGGTTTGTGGCCGATACGGCGCCCTACTATCGCGCCATGGACGTAATGGTCCTGCCCACCTGGCGCGAGGGCTTTCCCAACGTGGTGCTGGAGGCCGCCGCTACCGGCATTCCAGTGGTCACAACCATCGCCACCGGGTCGCGCGACTCGGTGGTGCCCGAGGTTACCGGCCTGCTGATTCCGCCCGGATACCCCCAGGCCATCAGCGAAGCCGTGCTTAAGCTGCTCAGCGATCCAGCGCGGCGCCAGCGCATGGGAGTGGCGGCGCGGGAGTGGGTGGTCGAGCATTATTCGAACGATCGCGTCCTGGGACTGATCACTGCTTACTACAAGAGCCTGTTGGCGCCGGCAACGCGGGGAAACCTGACCGGCCCCACTACGGTTTTGATTCCTGCGGCACACTGACCGCCCCAGCGCCGGTCTGAGTGGGAGGCGCCGCGAGCGTATGCGCACCGGCCTCGGCTGCGCGCAGCGCCTCGCCGGGTGCGATGCCCAGCGCCAGCGTAGTGGCCGCCGCCAGAAGCAGGGCCGCCCCAACCGCGATGCCGACCCGAACTGCTGGAGCTGCGGCTTTCTCCGGGCGGTGCGCCGCGGCCAGGGCCAGCCGCAAGTAATAGGCCGCGGCCAATCCCGAGTTCAGCAGGCCGATGATGGCCAGCCAAACCGCTCCGCCGTCCATCGCCGCCGAGAAGGAATAGAACTTGCCGAAGAATCCGCCGGTGAAGGGAATGCCGATCAGCGAGATGAGAAATAAGATCAGCAGGCTGCCGAGCAGGGGCGAGCGGTAGATCAGCCCGCGATAATCCTCCACCATCGGTAGTTCCTCGTCGTATCCGCTCACCAGTGTAATGACGGCGAAGATTCCCACGTTCATGGCCGCGTACGCCGCAATGTAAAAACTGGCGGCGGCAATGCCCGTTGTTCCCAGCCCTGCAAAGGCGGCCAGCAGGTAGCCGGCGTGGGCGATCGAGGAGTAGGCAAGCATCCGCTTCACGTTCTGCTGGCGGAGCGCGGCCAGGTTGCCCACGGTCATCGAAAGCACGGCCACTATCCAGAGCAGCGGCGCCCAGAGGGCATGAAGAGTGGGGAACATCTCATAGACCACGCGCAGCAGCAGCGCAAAGGCCGCGGCTTTGGGCGCGGTGGAAAGCAGCGCGACTACCGGCGTTGGCGCTCCCTCGTACACGTCCGGCGTCCAGATGTGGAAGGGCGCGGCGGAGACTTTGAACAGAATGCCCACCAGCATCAACGCCAGGCCAGCCAGGATGAAAGCGTGATTCGGCGCGGATGGCGCCAGGCGGGCAATCTCGTAGATCTGTGTTGTGCCGGTGGCGCCAAAGATCAACGCCACGCCGTAAAGAAGGAATGCGGTGGCAAAGGAGCCGAGGAGAAAGTACTTGATGGCCGCCTCGGGTCCGCGATCCGTGTTCTTGCGATAGCCAGCCAGAATATAAGTGGAGATGGAGGAGATCTCCAGCGCGATGAAGACCACCAGCAGTTCGACCGCGCCGGTCAGCAGGCACATGCCCACCGCGCCGAAGACCACCAGAGCATAGAACTCGCCCTGGTGATGGCTGTCTTCGGGCAGCGTGTCCAGCGAGAGTAGCAACGCCACCAGCACGATGCCGCAGATGAGGACATGAAAGAAGACGGTGAATGCGCTGGTCTCAACGGTCGAGAAAAAGCCCGCGCCCTGTGGCAGGGAGAGCTGCCAGACGCTGGCCCAGAGAGCCAGCGTGGTTCCGAGCGCCGCGAGCATGCCGAGATAGCGGCGCGGAAATCCGGGCGGCAGCGAGGCGTCGATCAGCATCACGGCCACGCCGGTCAGGGTGAGGATGACCTCGGGAAGGATGCGGAAGATATCGGGAACAGGATTCACCGCGGGCCCTCCCATGGAGATGAAACCGGCAACGATGGCGGCGCCAGAACCTCCCCATGCAAGACGGCTGGTTCCTTGATTTGCGGAAACTGCACGCCCTTTTCGATCAACGGCAGCCACAGCATAGGCGCCACTCCCATCGCCAGCATCAGCGCGGCCAGCGGCCACAGCACGGCCAGCTCCCGGGAGCTGAGATCGCCGGCGGGCTTCACTGCTGTCATTTGGCTTTCCGGCCCGAAGAAGAGCCGCTGCACCAGCCACAGCATGTAGGCCGCGCCCAGAATCATGCCCACGCTGGCGGCAATCGCCCAACCTTTGCTGACGCCGGAAAACGTGCTCGACAGGATCAGGAACTCGCCGACAAAGCTGTTAAGCATGGGCAATCCAATCATGGCCAGGGACGCAAGGACGAAGAACGTGGCCGTGCGCGGCAGCTTAGCCGCCAGACCTCCAAAGGAATTGATCTGGCTGCTCGAGTAGCGATCGTAGAGGAAGCCCAGCAGGAGGAACAGCGCGCCGTCGACCACGCCGTGGCTAAGAATCTGGTAAACCGCCCCAGTCGTACCCGTAAATGTAAAGCCGTAGATGCCCAGAAGGATCAGGCTCAGGTGGCTCAGTGCGGCAAAGGCCAGCAGCCGCCAGAAGTCGCGCTGGACGAGCGCCAGGCACGCGCCGTAGAGAGTGCCGACGACGGCCAGGGCGATCAGGTACGGCGCCGCCGCTCGCGCCTGTACGGGAAAAAGCCCGATGTGGAAGCGAAGCAGGGAGTAGAGGCCCAGCTTGCCGGCCACCACCATCGCTAGAGCAACCGGCGCTTCGCTGAAGGTATCCGCAAGCCAGCCGTGGAGCGGGAAGACCGGCACCTTGACCGCGAAGGCGAAGAGAAACGCAAGAGCCACCCAGCACAACGGGCCGGCGGGAATCAATCCCAGGGCGATCTGATTGTGCAGGGCGGCAAAGTCGAAGCTGCGAGTCTGGCCGTAGAGCCACAAGATCGCCACCAACAGCGGCGCGGAGGGAATGAACGTAAAGAGGAAGAACTTGAGAGCGGTCTTGGCTCCGTCCTTGCGTCCGTACATGGCGATCAGCACGGCCATGGGGACCAGCGACAGCTCCCAGAAGCCGTAGTAGAGCATGAGATCGAGCGAAATGAAGACGCCGAACATGGCCGTCTGCTGGACGAGAAAGAGGGCGAAAAATATCTTGCGCCGCTCGGCGATGGCGTTCCAACTGGCGACGACGCCCACCGGGGCCAAGAGGCCGGTAAGCACCACCAGCCACAGGCTCAGCCCATCCACGCCCACGTGGTAGAAGATTGCCGGGCGCTCGATCCAGGGCTGGTTGACCACGAACTGGAAGCCGCCTGCCGCCATATCGAAGTGCGCCGGCAGATGGAGCGTAAGGCCGAAGGTGACGAGCGCGGTCGCCAGGGCGATCCAGTTGGGCAGCTTGCCGCGGTCGGGGGCGAGCGCCACAAGCACCGCTCCAGCCAGCGGGGCAAGCAGGATCAGCGTGAGAATCGAGTTGTTGATCTCGTTCATTCTCTAGCGCCCCGCCGCGCCAAGGTGAATTGCCGAAAGACTGGCCAGCACAGCAGGCCAGTGAACCACGATAAAAAGCAGCACCGCCGCGGCGAACGGAAAGGATGGGGCACGGAGGTTCTTCCTACTCCCTACTCCCTATGCCTTGATCTCCTGCCTCTCTCAGTCCTCAAGCTCGGGGTGGTAGTGGCTCTCCCAGCCGAGGTAGCGGGCGGCTTCGTGGATGGCCTTGGAAACATCGCTGAAGTTGGCGGCCACGTGGTGCTCGAAGCCCTCGCGGCAGATGTACTTGAGCAGTTTCTGAAGCTGCGGAATCTCGGCCACGCCCGCGCCGCCGAAGGTATCCAGGGGATCGTCGGTGAATTTGCCCGCGCCGGTGTAGCCGCGAATGACGCCGCGGCGATCGTCGGTGGAGTAGCGCGCATAGCTCATGCCGCCGGCCTTGACGCGGCCCACGCAGGTGCCGAAGGCGTTCTCCTTGCCCACCGTGCCGGCGATGATCTCCTGGAAGTCCATGCGCACATCCTTGAAGAAGTGCTTGGGCAGGTTAGAGCAGTGGAAGCAGACGCACTTGTTCGGATCGCTGCCGTAGTTGTTGTTCCAGTCGAGCAGCGCAGAGGGCGTTTGGCTGGCCAAGGCGAGCATATACATGCTGAGCGTGCCGGGCACGTCCACCTCGCAGGCCGAAGGGATGAGGTCGTTGCTCATCATGCTCATGATGGTGCAGGGCACCACGCCGAGGTACTCCTCCATCGAGGTCCAGCACTGCACGGCGCTGATGCTGACGTGGGTCTGCTTCATCCAGCCGTCGATGACCGCGCCCAGCTTGGCCATCTTGAGGAGCGCCGCGTCGGAGATGCCGGCGGTGGAGACGTAGCTCTTGATGGCGGCCAACTTGGCCTGCGCGGCGTCGTCAGTATCCTTCATCTTGTCGATGCGGCCGAAGACCTCGGAGAGGTCGAGGGTTTCAACGCTGATGCCGCTGGATTCGAGGAGGCGCTCGGAGTAGCGCACGGTGTTGAAGGCCGTGGGACGCGCGCCGATCGAGCCGATGCGCAGATTCTTCAGGCCTTTGACGATGCGGCAGACCTGGGAGAACCACTCCAGATCGGCCTTGAACTCCGGCGAAGCGAGCGTCTCGGTGTGCAGCGCGGTGAGCGAATAGGGAATGCCGTACTGCATCATGTTGTTACAACAGCTCATCTTGCCGCAGAAGCTGTCGCGGCGCATGGCGATGGTCATGTCTTCGGAGCGGTCGGGCGTGGCCTGCACCAGCACGGGAACCTTGAGCCCCGAGAGCCGGATGGCATCCACAATGCCGCGCTCCTCGCCGAAGTTGGGGAGCGTGACGATGATGCCGTCGATCTCCTCGGCGTGCTTCTTGAACAGCGCGGCGCAACGCTGCGACTCGGCGTAGGTTTCCACCGCGCCGTGCCTCGACTCCTCGGGGCTCAACACCACGGCCCGCGCTCCCGCCGCCTCCAGCACGGAGACAATCTCTTCGCGGCCCGTCTTGGCCAAATGGCCGGGGAAAAAGCCGCGGTTGCCTACCACGATCCCGAAAATCATCGTACGTTGCGCTGCCATGTTCTACTTTCCCCTTGCGTCCGCATAATCATCAACCGTTGCGGCCCGGGCGAAAGCGCACGCCGTAAAAGAGGCCGAGCGCCAGGATCAAGCCGCCCCACCAAACCGGCGCGTGCAGATTGGCC
>JBEKCX010000035.1:0-12832 GCA_050014655.1 Occallatibacter sp.
AAGAACCGGATGCTCTTCGCCTATCTCTACGCCTCTTACAAGGATCAAGAGACGGTGAGATGGGTGCGCAAGACCAGTGAAGGTTGGGCGGACGCGATCTTGGCGGCGAACAAAGAATAGGTCCGACTGCGGCGGTGGGCGGAGTGGCCGAGTTTGGAGGCGACTGTAGCCCAAGTCGAGCATGGATTGAACCAACTCGATCTTTCGCCCCTTCCCGGAACTCTCACCCCAGCGGGTTCTTCGTCCGCAGTTGGGCCACGATCTCCGCCGCGGCCGCGCGCGCCTGCTCCCCCTGGTCGGGCGGGAAGCTGATGGCGCCCACGCGGGCGTGGCCGCCGCCGCCGTAGCGCTCGCACACCGCGGCGAGATTCGTCATCCGGGCCGGGTCGGCCTTGGTCCAGGGATTCGAGCCGACGGAGACCTTGGTGCGGAAGCTGGACTTCGACAGCCCGATCGAGTAAGTGGCCTGGGGGTGCAGGTAGTAGGGAATGAACTTGTTGTATCCCTCCTGCGGCTGGTCGGTGATGTCGAAGAAGATGGTGCCGTTGCGCTCTTCCGCGCGGTTGCGAATCAGCTCGATGGCCTGTCTGTGGCGATCGAGCAGCGGGGGCAGCAACTCCGCCACAAAGGGCTGGCTGAGCACCTCGGCCAAGGGCATCGCGGTCAGCAGCGGGATGAGCCGGGGAATGAACGCTTCGTCCTGGGTGGACTCGATAATCAGCGTCAGTTTCATGGCCGGAGCGGCCATTTCGACGGCCGACTCCGCGCTTTCATACTGCGCGCCGTCCACAATGTTGGCCCAACGGATCAGCTCCGCCACCGGCGCCGTATCGAAGCCGAAGCGCGTGGAGGCAATGTGAGCCAGAAAGCCGGTGCAGGAGGTGTAGTCGGGGTCGAAGAATTTGCGCCCGCCGCACCGCGGGTCCCGCTTGCAGTCGCGGAAGTTCTGCTCATCCTCCGGCGCGAGAAACGCCGAAAGATGGTGATCGAACCACCACGTGACCCTGGGCGAGGGCGAGTACTTGAAGTCGACGATGGCATTCTCGTCGCCGGTAAACTCGTTCTCGTCGAAGAGCGCTCCGGCGCGATGCACCAGGCCACAATATTCATAGCTGGCCCCGGCGGCGATGCACTCACGATGGAAGCGTGTGAACAACGAGGCTGAGCAAGCTCCATCAAAGCATTTGTCGTGGTAAAAGACGCGAACCCGCAAACTCTGAACTCCCTGCACTGGAAAATGGATTGAACTGATAAGCATCAAGGGCTTGGCTCGTTGTGTCAAGGCGGGGCCGCTCAATTGCCGGCCGAAACGGAACTTCTGCCGGCGAAGGGCGCGGGCTTTCACCCGCACAAGAGCCGGAAAGAACCGGCGCGGGCTTCAGTTCCTGAATCCAGCTTGGCCCTCGAATCCGATGCCGGGACGACGCGCGGCTGCTGCTTCTGCCGGAAAGCAAGGGCCGCCTTGCGGGCGGCCCTTGCTTCATCGATCATGGGGCTCAGCTTCGCGCCTAGAACGGATTCAGCTTGCCCAGGCCCTTCTTTTTCTTCTTCTTGCTGGAGGACTCGTCGCTCAAGTCGGCCTTGGGCTTCTTCGTCTTGGCGTCCCCAGCGGCGGAAGCCGGGGTCGAGCCGGGCTTGATGTCGTTCACCTGGTTGGGGGCCTCGGCCGGCTTTTCAGCGGCGGGCAGGGTGGTGTCAGCAGGGCCGACGGCCTTGAGGACGGGGTGGGCATCGGCGGCCGGAGCGGCGGGCGCGCTTACCACCTGGACGCCCACGCCGGTGCCGCCCGCCGGCGCCTCAAGCTGCAAGGGCGCCGTGGAGGGCTGGTCGCTGCGCGGGGGCTCATTGGGGCCGGTGGGGGTGATTGCGCCGATGGGCTGCGCGGCCGGTTTGCCGGCATTGACGGCGTCGTTGAATAGGGCCAGGTTCTGCTTGGTTATATCGGGCGCCAAGGTCCGCTTGGGATCGTCCAGGCTGGGTTCGCCCACATGCACCGCCTGCACCACCGTGGGCCCGTGCCGGACGATATCGAAGCCCCTGGTCGTCAAGCGCACGGGCTGGCGGCTGCGCTCTTCGGCGTCGTTCTCGGCAACCGCCTCCGGGGTGGGATCGGGGACGGGGCGGTTCATGGCTACCAGGCGGTCGCGGGCATCCTCGACGTGCGGGGCCATCGGATAGCGGGTAATCACCTTGGCGTAGGCCGCGGCGGCCCGGTCCTGGTAGACGGCGCGCAGCCGCTCCTTGATGGCGCTCGGGAGTCTGGGCGCAGCCTGGATTGCGTGCGCCTGGCCGGCATAGGCATCGCCGATGCCCAGCAGCGCCTGGTCGCTCTTGGAGTAAAGCGGGTAGGTATCGACTACCGTCTGCAGCCGGGCGATAGCGGCGTTGAAGTTCTCGCGGCTCGAATAGTAGAGGCCGATCTGGGTCTCGCGCTCGGCCAGAACCTCCTGCGTCTCGCGCAGTTTCTGCTTGGCGCGGGGCACCAGCGTCGAGTCCGGGAACATGTTGATCATCTTCCGATACTCGCGCTCGGCGTACTGCGCGTTGGCGTAATCGCGGTCGGGCTTTTCCATCTGCTGGTAGTAGATGTCGCCGACCTTCATCTGCGCCTCGGCCGCCTCGGGGGCGTTGGGGAAGAAGGTGATGAAGTCCTCGTACTCGGCCTCGGCCTGCGTCAGGGCCGCGGAGCCGCCCTCCTTGAACCAACTGTCGCCCACGGCCAGCTTGGCGCGCATCCGGTACTCCGACTCGGGATAGGTGTTGAGCATGGTCTGCAAGTCGAGCCGGCACACGTCGTAGCGGCCCTTCTTCATGGCGACCATGGCCTTGTCGAAGAGCGCCTTGTCAGGCTGCTTGGAGTTGACGCCGGCCAGCGGGTTGGCGCTCAAGTCCTGTTCCTTCTTCTTCTTCTTGGGCTTTACCGCCGCATGGGCGGAGACTCCGCCCAGGAGCACCGCCACAAGAACCAACGCGGCGATCTTCTTGGACAATCTGAACAATTTGGACAATTCCGACACCCGGTTCATACCACCTCATTGCGGCGAAGGCCGGTCGACAAGCCATCCGCCATTTCGCAAGACCCTCGAAACCTTGCTCGCTTATTCGTTTGCCGCCTGGCGAGCCGCGGCCAGCAGCGCGCGCGCATCCCGCTCCGGATGGCCAGCGCCGAAGACGGCGTTGCCGGCCACCAGCAACTCCGCACCTGCTTGGACGATCCGGGCCACCGTATCGTGAGCCACGCCGCCGTCCACTTCGATTCTAAACGCCAGCCCCAGTTCCTGGCGCAACTGGGCGAGCCGGCGAATCTTTTTGAGCGAAAAAGGAATGAACTCCTGCCCGCCGAAGCCCGGATTCACGCTCATGATGAGCACGTGATGAACCATGGGCAGAATCTCCAGCAGCAGATCGACTCCGGTGGCCGGGTTCACCACCACGCCTGGCCGCATTCCGTGCTCGGCGATCAGCTCCAGCGAACGGTGCAGATGAGGGCAGGCCTCGTAATGCACGCTCAGCCAGTTGGCTCCGGCATCGGCAAAGGCGGAGATGTACTCATTGGGGTTCTCGATCATCAGGTGGCAGTCGAGCGGCAGGCTGGTTACCTTGCGCAGGCTCTTGACTACCGGGGGCCCCAGGGTAATGTTGGGCACAAAATGCCCATCCATCACGTCCACGTGGATGACCGTGCCGCCGCCCCGCTCGGCCGCGGCTACCTCTTCCGCCAGATGGGCAAAATCCGCCGACAAGATGGATGGCAACAGCTCAACCATAGCGCTCTTCCGCAGAATCTCCTTGCCCGGTCAGTGTATCAGCGGCGGCGGGCGATAGTCTCCGGCCAGGCGAGTGGCGCACCCTAAGTTTTTGGGATTGTGAACCTTCCCACCAACGTATGTGCCCCATCCTATCCGGTCCCCGCGGCGACCGGAAAAGGTGAGATGCCGCGATCCTCAACCCTCCGTTTTTGTTTTTCAGATCGTCCCTGTAGAACTCCCTTGCAAAGGGAGAAGTCGGGACGGCGGGGAACGAATCGGCGCGGACAGCGTGAAAGCGAGAAGCGCCGAGGGGAGAGGGGCTGCGCATCCCACCTTCGCCCGCCGCGACGGACGAAAACGATGGGGCGCGGCGGAGCCGGTGGACGACTAAAATGAAGCCATGAGCCTCAAGGGGAAGATCGTTTTCATCACCGGCGCCAGCTCCGGCATCGGCGCAGCCACGGCGCTGGCCTGCGCGTCCCAGGGCGCGCGCCTTCTGCTGGCGGCCCGCCGCACCAATAGGCTGAGTGAGGTCGCCTCGCTGGCCTTGGAGCGCGGCGCCGCAGCCGTTCACACCATCTCGCTCGACGTGCGCGACCGCAACGCCGTCCAAGCGGCCATCGGCGCGCTTCCGCCGGAGTGGGCTGAGATCGACATTCTGATCAACAACGCCGGCCTCAGCCGCGGGCTGGAAAAGCTCTACGAGGGCGCAATCGAAGACTGGGAAGAGATGATCGACACCAACGTGAAGGGGCTGCTTTACGTCTCGCGCGCGGTGGTGCCGGGGATGGTGGAGCGCGGCCGCGGCCACGTGGTGAATCTGGGTTCCACTGCCGGCGAGATGACCTACCCCAACGGGGCCGTCTACTGCGGCACCAAGGCCGCCGAGCGGTCCATCAACGACGGCCTTCGCCAGGACCTGCTGGGAACCGCGGTGCGGGTGACCACCGTGGACCCCGGCATGGTGGAGACCGAATTCACCATTGTGCGCTTTCACGGCGATACCGAACGCGCGACGAGTTTCTACAAGGGCATCCAGCCGCTCACCCCCGAAGACGTGGCCGATGCCATCCTCTGGGCGGTCACACGGCCGCCGCACGTGAACGTCGCACGGGTGCTGCTGACGCCGGTACAGCAGGCCAACAGTCTGCTCGTTCACCGCGAATCGTAGCGATGGACTGTCTTCAAGAAGGCGCAATTCGAGCCGCGCCGCCAGATCGGGGAAGAGAAACTCGGGCTCTGGCCCGAATGCATTGCCGGCGCCGGACCGCTGCCTCTGCGGGCAGCCCGGCCTCGGGCTCCTTAGTTCATCGCCTGTATCTGCGCATCAATCTGGGCCAGGGCGTTCTCGAGCGCCGCCCGGCGCATGGGGTTCGAGCAATGCTGCGAGAGAATGCTCTGCCGCTGCAGGTTGAGCGCCTGCTTCTGCCGTTCGCGCACCGTGCGGTCGTGTTCAGCCAACCGCCGGTCATCCTCGCTTACAAAGCCGCCTTCGACCTCCGCTTGCACCAGGGTATTTGCCATCTGCTCCTCCAGGGGTTTACCTTTTGAAACACGAGCCTTCCTCCATTCTACGAGGATTTTGCCCCACTGCGTCTTACGGAACCAAGATCGTCTCCCCGGCCAAACGAAAGGACTTCTTATGCGAGCCTGGCAGATCTCATCTTTTGACGTTGATTCTATGGAGTTTGTAGAGCGACCTAACCCCTCGCCGCGACGTGGCGAGGTGCTCGTCAGGGTGGCTGCAGTTTCTTTCAACCGCCGCGATCTGATGATCATGAAGGGCCAGTACAACCCCAAGATGCGGCTGCCCCGCATTCCCTGCTCCGACGGCGCCGGCGAAGTGGCAGCGGTGGGCGACGGCGTCACCACCTGCAAGCCCGGCGACCGCGTAGCCGGCATCTTCATGCAGAATTGGCTCGATGGCCCGCTTACCCCGCCCAAGGCGCGCGGCGCACTGGGCGGCGACATCGACGGCATGTTGGCCGAGTACGCGGTCTTGAGCCAGAACGGCCTGGTGCGTGTCCCCGAGCACCTCAGCTTTCAGGAAGCCGCCACGCTGCCCTGCGCTGCCGTCACCGCCTGGAACGCTCTGGCCGTTGGCAATCTCAGGCCCGGATCAACCGTGCTGATCCAGGGAACCGGGGGCGTCTCCATCTTTGCCCTCCAGTTTGCCCGCCTGCAGGGGGCGCGCGTGCTGGGCATCTCCAGCAGCCAGAACAAGCTGGAACGCGCAATCGACCTCGGCCTCAGCGCCGGCCTGAACTACGTGGAGACTCCGGACTGGGAACGCTGGGTGCTGGACCAGACCGGCGGAGAAGGAGTCGACCTGGTGGTTGAAGTTGGAGGCGCCGCCACGCTGCCCCGCTCCCTCAGGGCCATGCGCATTGGCGGCGCAATCGCCCAGGTGGGTCTCCTCTCCGGTTCCGCTGAAGCCGTTCCCTTCCCCATCACTTCAGTTCTTTACAGGCGGGCTCGCATTCATGGCATTTACGTCGGCTCACGCCAAGACTTCGAGGAGATGAACAAGGCTATCTCCCTGGCCCAGCTCCGCCCCGTGGGCGAGAACTTCCCCTGGTCCCAGGCTGGCGCGGCCCTAGGCCGCATGGACGAAGGCAGCCACTTCGGCAAGCTGGTTCTGACGGTGGGCTGACAGGCATTTCTCACCAGGCGCGTCAACGAATTTGTAGCGCCGGCCGGATCGAGTCCGAAGCCGCGATGAGGCGCCCATCGGCAGGAAGCCTGGGCAGCGCAATTGAGTGAATGGTAGAATCCGCATCAAGCGCGGATCAGCCGCGGACTTCCCCGAAATGAGCGCAACGGCGGAAAGCGAAGGCGACCGCGCGGCAGCGATGGGTCCGGTTGTGGTTGCCCGGAGCGGGGCAATCCGATCGGCGCGGAGTGCTGGCAATGCGCAAACTGATTCTGCTAGGAGTGCTGGCCGCCATGGTTCTTCCCGCCGGCGCCACCAGGCGCCTGACCGTGGCGCAGTTGGAAGAGGCGCTTCAGGCCGCCAATGAGAAGCATCGTGCGGATGAGGAGGCGGTGCGCCTGCTGGGTGAGGCCGTGCTCACCGAGCGGCTCAGCGACGCCACGCGCGAGCGCATCTCCGCCAGCCTGCATCCAGGGCCCAAGGCGGCGCTGGCCCTGCAACTGCTCGCCGATCAGTCGGCCTTCCTCGATCCACCGGCAGCCGAGTTGCCCGCTGCGGCCGTTCCCGACGCCGCCACCGCGCAGCGCATCCTGGACGCCGCGCGCATTTATGTGGTGAGAACTTTGCTGCGCCTGCCCGACTTTTTCGCCACCCGCACCACAAGCAGATTCGACAACGGCCCGCAGGTGCTCAAAGCGAATGAATGGCCGGTGCGCGCCGGACTGCATCCGGTGGGAAACTCCAGCCGCGAGATCACCATCCGCGACGACCAGTCGCAGCCCACGGCGGCGCGGCCGGCCAAGGCTGCCCCCGCTCCTCCAGCGATGACCGGAGAGCAGGGACTGCGAACCTGGGGCGAATTTGGCCTGCTGCTCGCCAGAATCTTTGTGGACACCGGGAAAGGCGAGTTGTTCTTCCATCACTGGGAGCAGGCCGCGGACGGACCAATCGCCGTCTTCCGATACTCGGTGCCCAAATCGGCCTCGAGCTACACTGTCGATTACTGCTGCCTCTCCTTGGGACCGAGCGGCCGTCAGGGCGGCCGCCGAGGCAGCGGATCGGCGCTGTTGGTCAACTCGCCAGGCGACCCCACCGCCTCCATCCACAAAACGGTCGGCTATCGCGGCTCCCTGTTCATCGATCCTGCCTCGGGGACGGTTCTGCGCATCACGCTCGAAGCGCAGATGGGCGCCGGCCCCGTCTCGCGCATGGCCTCCGTCATCGAATACGGGCCGGTGGTCATCGGCGATCACGCGTACGTCTGCCCGCTGCGGAGTCTGGCACTTATCGAAGCTCTTGACAGCTCCAACGCCGCCAACCCCGCCGTGGCGACCGACCGGGACACGGGGGTCAGCACCATCGTTCAGATCAACGAGACCTTGTTCACCAACTACCACCGCCTGGGCGCGACCACCCGGATCGTCACCGATGCGCAAGCGCCACTGCCCGCGGAAGCGCCGCCGGCCGCTTCCCACCCATAACATCCGGATGCCGTCCGGCGTAGGGAAACATGCTCAGACCGAGAGGGCAACAGGAGCCCCGGCCCAATTTCGCGCGCCTCCGCACCAGAACGGCCATGCCATGCCCGGAACGGGCGATGCGCCGGCGCGCATTGCGATTTTGGCGGCCTTTTCATTCCTTTCCGGCGCATGGAGATATATTGTTAGGACACCGCTCCAGCCAGGGGAAATACCCGCTTGTGCGGCACGTGGGGTGCGTCATGCCTGAGATTCCTGTCGGCCTGCTGGCCAAGTTGGGATTGCTGAAGGACCAGAAAACCGAGATGACTGTGGAGGCTCTGGCCCGCTCCTTCCTCGAAAACCTCTTCTTCGTGCAGGGCAGGAGCCTGGAACGGGCCACAATCAACGATCTCTACATGGCCCTGGCGCACACCGTGCGCGATCGTCTCGTGGAGCGCTGGATCTCGACCGTAAAGAACTACCAGGCCCAGGATGTGCGCGTGGTCTGCTACCTCTCGGCCGAGTTCTTGACCGGGCCCCACCTGGCCAACAACCTCATCAACCTGGGCATCTACGACGAGACCGAAGAGGCCATGCGGCAGATCGGCCTCGATCTGAAGACTCTCATCGAGCAGGAAGAAGAGCCCGGCCTGGGCAATGGCGGATTGGGACGCCTGGCCTCCTGCTTCATGGATTCCCTCGCCACCCTGGACGTGCCCGCCATCGGCTACGGCATCCGCTATGAGTATGGCATCTTCGACCAGCAGATTCGCGACGGCTGGCAGGTGGAGACCACCGACAAATGGCTGCGGCTGGGCAATCCCTGGGCGCTGGAGCGGCCCGAAGACGCCTTCGAGGTAAAGATGGGCGGCCGCACGGAGAGGCATACCGACTCCAATGGACGTCTGCGCGTGGCATGGATTCCGCAAAGGGTGGTGCGCGGCATTCCCCACGACACCCCCATCCTGGGCTACCGCACCAACACCGCCAACACCATGCGCCTGTGGTCCGCGGAGGCTGTCGAGAGCTTCGACTTCTCCACCTTCAACACCGGCGACTTCTTCGGCGCGGTGGCCGACAAGGTGGCGTCGGAGAACATCTCCAAGATTCTTTATCCCAACGACGAAGGAATTCAGGGCAAGCAGTTGCGCCTGGCGCAGCAGTTTTTCTTCGTCTCATGCAGCTTGCAGCACATCCTGAAGATTCAGGTCAAGGGGAACCGCCCGCTGGCCGATCTGCATCGCAACTTCGCCATCCAGATGAACGACACGCATCCGGCCATCTCGGTGGCCGAGCTGATGCGCCTGCTGGTCGATGAGCACTCGATGGAATGGGACGCGGCCTGGAACACCACCCAGCGCACGCTCTCCTACACCAACCACACGCTGCTGCCCGAGGCCCTGGAGCAGTGGCCGCGCGGCCTCTTCGGTTCCCTGCTTCCGCGCCATCTGGAGATTGTGGACGAGATCAACCGCCGCCATCTTGCGGATGTGCGCAAGAAGTTCCCCGGCGATGCCGGGCGCGTGGCCCGGCTTTCGCTCATCGATGAAAACGGCGAGAAGTACGTGCGCATGGCGCACCTGGCCGCTTTGGGCAGTCATGCCATCAACGGCGTGGCCGCGCTGCACACCGAGCTGCTCAAGACCAACGTGCTGCGCGATTTTTACGAACTCACGCCGCAGAAGTTCTCCAACAAGACCAACGGCGTCACACCGCGCCGCTGGATGGTTCTGGCCAATCCCGGCCTTACTCAGCTGCTCACGGCGCGGCTGGGCACGGGCTGGATTCATGATCTCGATAAGCTGCGCCGGCTTGAGCCGCTGGCTTCCGACCGCGAGCTTCATTGCGAGTGGACAGCCGTCAAACTCCAGAACAAGGCCCAGCTCTCGAACTACATTCAGGAGCAGTTGGGCACCGCCGTCGACCCGGCCTCAATGTTCGATGTGCTGGTCAAGCGCCTGCATGAGTACAAGCGCCAGCACCTGCAGGTTCTGCACATTATCACCCTCCTGAAGCGCATCCGCCGCAACCCGGACGCGGAGGTGGTTACGCGCACCTTCGTTTTTGGCGGCAAGGCCGCGCCCGGCTACCGCATTGCCAAGCTCATCATCAAGCTGATTCACTCCGTCGGCGAGGTTGTCAACTCCGACCCGCTGGTGCGGGGAAGGCTCAAGGTCGTCTTTCTTCCCAATTTCAGCGTGGAACTCGGGCAGAGGGTCTATCCCGCCGCCGACTTGTCCGAACAGATATCCCTGGCCGGCAAGGAAGCCTCGGGAACCGGCAACATGAAGTTCGCCATGAATGGCGCGCTCACCATCGGCACCCTCGACGGAGCCAACATCGAGATACGCGAAGAGGTGGGCGAGGATAACTTCTTTCTCTTCGGACTTACCACTCCCGAGGTCGAGGCCAGCAAGCGCAAGGGCTACAATCCGCGCGCATTCTACGAGTCGAACGCCAGCCTGCGCGAGACGCTCGACGCCCTTTCAAGCGGCGAGTTCTCCCGCGGCGACAAGAATCTTTTCGCGCCCCTGGTGGGCTCGCTCCTCAACGGCGACGAATACATGCTGCTGGCCGATTATCAGTCCTACATCGACTGCCAGGACCGCGTCAGCCTGGCCTACAAGAACCAGGAGGAGTGGACGCGCATGTCGATCCTCAACGTGGCCCGCATCGGCAAGTTCTCCTCCGACCGCGCCATTCGCGACTACTGCGCCGACATCTGGAAGACCTGGCCGGTGAAGATCCAGTTGTAGCTCGCCGGAGCTCGCCGGCGCTGGCAGCATCATGCTCCGTCACGATGCAATTGCCGCAGAGCGCGATCCAGATCGAGCTTCTGCTGGGTCAACAGGGCCAGCTCGGCAAAGTCGCCGCGACGCTCGGCCTCGGCGATCAGGGCGCGGAGGTCGCGCTGGCGGTTCTCAATGGCCCGCTCGTGAATCTCCTGGATCGCGCTCTGCACCTCCCTCTCCAAGGGCGGCTTGGTCTCCGCCAGCAGTGCCTCGGCCAGCAAGGCCCGCTGCGCCGGGTCCTCAACCACCTCAATCGGATCGTTGGCCCGGCGGCCGGCCAGCGCCTGCATAGCCGCGAACGTGCCCAGATGCTCAAACCAGGCGGGTTGCTGTGCTAGCGCCTCGGCCGCCAGCCGCCGCGCGCGCTCATCTTCGGGGTCGGTGATAGCCAGCGCGCGCAGCAGCACCCGCTCCACCTCAGTAAGCGAGGCGGCTCGCGTCTCCACGCGTTCGCGCCGCTTGAGCGCGGCCTGCCGCAACTCCTCGCGCAGCACCGCCGAATCGATGCCCAGCTTCTGCGCGGCGTCGGCGGCAAACTGGTCGCGCGCCAGCTTCTCCGGCATGAGGCGAATGTGCGGCAGCAGGAAGTTCATGGCCTTCACCTTCTGCTCCGAACGGGCGCCGGGGAAGAGCAGGCGCGCGCGCTCGATCAGGTAATCGGCCTGGCGGCGGGCGCCGCGCAGGGCCGCGGTGTAGGCCTCCACGCCGCGTTCGCGGATATAGCGGTCGGGATCGAGGCCGCCGTCGAGGGTGACGATTTTGATGGTGAAGCCCTCCTCGGTGAGCAGGGCGATGGACTTTTCCGCGGCGTTCGAGCCGGCGGCGTCGGGATCGAAGTTGACCACCACTTGAGAAGTGTGCCGCCGCAGCAAAGCCACCTGCTGCTCGGTGAAGGCCGTTCCGCTGGTCGCAATCACATTCTGGATTCCGCGCAGAAAGACCGAGATGCAGTCCATCTGGCCCTCGACCAGCACGGCAAACTCATGCTGGCGAATGGAGGCGCGCGCCTTGTCGAGATTGAAGAGGACCAAACTCTTGGAATAAAGCGGCGTCTCCGGCGAGTTGATGTACTTGGCGCCGGCCTTATCGCCCGTCTCCAGCGTGCGCGCGGTGAAGGCGATCACCCGCCCGCTCTCGTTGGCTATAGGAAACATCACCCGCTTGCGGAAGCGGTCGTAGATGGGCCCCAGGCTGCCGTCGCCCTGTTCTTTCGAACTGAACAAGCCGCTGGCGCGCAGGGTTTCGTTGTCCGCCATGCCGCTGAGCCGGTCGCGCAGAGCATTGAAGCTGTCGGGAGCGTAACCGATGCGGAAGGTCTTGATGCCGTCGGGATTGAGTCCGCGGCCGGCCAGGTACTCGCGCGCCACGGCTCCCTCGGGCGAGCGCAACTGCTCCTCGAACCATGCGCTCGCAATCTCGTGCAGCTCCAGAAGCTTGGCTCTCAGGCGCGCCTCGGCGGCCTGCTCCGGGGAGGAGAACTCATGTTTGGGCAGCGGAATGCCGCACTTCTGCGCCACAATCCGCACCGCCTCAGGGAAGGTGACGTTCTCAATCTTGGCCACAAAGCTGAACACGTCGCCCGAAGCCTGGCAGCCGAAGCAGTGGTAGAACTGGCGCACCGCATGAACCGAAAACGACGGCGACTTCTCCTTGTGAAACGGGCACAGGCCGGAGTAGTTCTGCGCGCCCGCCTTGCGCAGGCGGATGTAGCCCTCGATCACCTTGACGATGTCGGCCTGCTGCTTGACGGATTGGGCGAAGTCGAGCATGGGAGGGTCTGTATTGAGGATAAGGCCCGCGAAAGATTGGCGATGTGGAACGCGTGGAAAGAGGAGGCAGATCCCGGCCCCGCGGCCATTCGGCAGAAAGGTCTGAGGTTCTGATTCTCTGTTTCCCGCGTGATCAGGCTCAATTCAATTCTTCGCTCCCGCGATGGGATAGCCCTGCCAGAGATACTCAAGAGCCTCGGGCAGGGTTTGCTGTTTCACCGCGCGGTCAACGTGGCCGGCGTTGCGGGCAAAGACAAACTGGTAATGATAACCCTTGGCAGCCAGCACCCTGGCCATGTTTTCATTGGCGACGACCCAGTCGTGCATGTGGTCGCCCATGATATTGGGATTGAAATTGTCTCTATCGCCCACTTCCATCCAGATGCGCAGCGGCTTGGCCGGGCTCTCC
>JBEKCX010000036.1:0-12768 GCA_050014655.1 Occallatibacter sp.
CTGAACTGCTCAGCGCCGCCCGCACGGTAGTCTCCGGCGACCTGACTACCAGCGCGGCCTTTCGCGAGGGCCGTTTGCGCCTCCAGGACGAGGGTTCGCAGTTGATCGCCGAACTGGCCGGCTGTGCCGATGCGAATCCCGACCGAAGCGAGAAGAGAATTCTCGATGCCTGCGCCGCCCCCGGCAACAAGACCCTCATCCTCGCCCAGCGCAACCCCACGGCCCGCATCCTCGCCTGCGAGTTCAATTCCCAGCGCTTCGAGCCGTTGCGCCAGCGTCTTGCCCCGCTCGGCGACCGGGTCGAATGCCGTCTCATCGACTCGACCGCGCTCGCCGAAGACTCCGTTTTCGACCTCGCCCTGGTCGATGCGCCGTGCAGCGGCACCGGTACGCTCGGCCGCAACCCGGAGATCCGCCACCGGCTTCGGCTCGAAGATCTGCAGCGGCAGACCGAGCGCCAGCGCGCAATTCTTCTGGCCACCCTCCGCGCCGTCCGCCCCGGCGGCCGCGTCGTCTACTCCACCTGCTCGCTGGAACCCGAGGAGAACGAGCAGGTCGTCGCCGCGGTTCTCGCCGAGACCCCAGACGCCCGCCAGATTTCGTTTGAACCCTGCATCCAGGCTCTGCTCGGCCAAGGCATCCTTACCCCCTCCGGCGCGGAACGTCTGAAATTCTCGCTCACGCCCCAAGGCGCGCTCCGTCTGCTTCCCGGCGCTTTGCCCACCGACGGCTTCTTCGTTTGCCTGCTGGAGCGCGCGGAGCGATAAAGCGAAATCGAGGCCCATCTACCCGGTCAAGTCAGAGATGCGCTTCCTCTGCGCGGTCTCCCGATGCCGCCATCTTCCCCGCCACCCGCCCCACTCCGCGCAGCAGGGCCTTGATGGGCCAGCGGCCTTCGGCGCCGGGGAAGAATATTTCGCCCGCGCGGCGCACTTCGGGGCGATAGTACCAGCGCTTGAGCAGCGCGAGGTGGCCTAGGCGGGTGGTCGCCGATGGAGCCTGGCTCGGTTCCGCCAGCGCCGCCAACGCGGCTTCCATGCGGCTTTCGAGCAAACCGCGAGCGAGCTTTGCCGGCGCGGTGATTCCGACTTCGGCTGCGGCGACTCCGGCTTGGGCTGCGGCGTCCGACGGGGCGGCATCGGCAGGCGGAGATTCGGAAGGTGGAGCTTCGGAGACGGCCTCGGCCGCCGCCGGATGAGCAAAAAGCGATCCCGGCCCCGGCTGCTCACTCTGGATTCTCATGCCCGCCGTCGAGAACCCAGCCGGCCCGCGCAGCCGGCCATTCTCGAAGAGAAAGACGGCGACCTCGTTCGGATTTGCCGAAGCTTGCAGGATCACCGCGCGAAGCTGGCTGAGCGGGCGGACCAGCTCGGGAGCCAGCGAGCGCACCGCGTCCACGCGCTGCACCTGGGCGTGAATGGCCGCGGCGGATTCGAATTCGAGGTTGGCGGAGGCCTGCTCGCGCTCGCTGCGGAGCACGACCAGGCGGCTGTCGCCGCGTGTGGAAAGAAACTGCTCCACCGCCGCGGCCTCCTCGGCGTAACGCTCATCTGTGCAGCCCCGGTAGCAGGGCGCAAGGCACATCTTCATCTCCGAGTAAACGCAGCCGGGGTGGTTCGGGTTGGGGTCCAGGTCGTCCGTGCAGCGGCGCAGCAGGAAGAGCTTGAGCGCCTCCTCGGCAAAGCGCTCCGCCGCCATCCGCGACTGGAACGGCCCGTAAGCCCACTCCGCCTCACGCTGGCTGGGACGGTGGGTCACCACGATGCGCGGGTACGCGTTGCTGCCAAGAAAGCGTACGAAGGCCGGCGCCCGCAAGTGCATCCGCTCCAGGGACTTGGCTCCGTAAATCTCCTCCAAAAGAGAAAACTGCGTGAGCAACGACTCAAACTCCGAGCCGGTGAGCCGCCACTTGATGCGCCGCACCCGCCCCGCCAACTGCAACCGCCGCGGATGCCTGGGCGAGGGCTGCAACAGCCGGGCAAGCCGGGCGCGCAGGTTGGGCGTGCGGCCAATATAAGGCTCGAATTGCGCCTCCTCGCCATAAAGGGCAAAGACCGCCGAACTGGCAGGCAGTTGCTTAAACGCCGCTTGCGCATCAGCCAGATGGAAGCCAATCTCCCGCATTTCAAGCCGCCGGTTTGTCCGGTCCTGTTTCAGATCTAGAACCATCGGCGTAAATCGAATCCCATTCTTCTCCTGTTCCGACGCAGTGGCTCGGAATCCAAGCTTCTCGTACACAGGAACGGCAAAGCGCCCGGAGTTAACTGTGAAGCTGGCAAGCCCCGGAATGGCCTGCCGACAGCGCTCCATGGTCAATTCCACCAAACGGCGTGCGATCCCGCGCCGCTGAAACTCCCTCTGCACAAAGAGCAGGCAGAGGTGTCGATTTTCTTTGGCGGCGGCCACGGCAACAATGTTCCTACCCGCTTTGCAGCAGAGCACAAAGAAGGCCTCCTCTTGCGAGCGCGCCTTCAACTTCTCCGGAGTGATAAAAGATCGGAACTCCTCAATTCCCCGCGGCTCGTAGCCCGTGGCTTCGAACTCGCCGAAGACCTCCCAGACGAGCGCCGAGACCTCGGCCTCCTCGCCCGGTTCCATCGGCCCGAATCGCAGTTCCGCTTCCACAGTTAGCTCCTACGCCCCGGCAATCGTCATGCCGTCGATGCGCAACGTGGGCGAGGCCACCGCGCCGCGAAACTCCAAATCGTTGCCGATGGCGGTCACGTTCCTGAGCATCTCGGCGAGGTTGCCGGCGACGGTCACCTCTTCCACGGCGTGGGTCAGCGCGCCATTCTCAATCCACAATCCGGTTGCGCCGCGCGAATAGTCGCCCGTCACCACGTTCACGCCGAAGCCCATCAGGCCGGTCACGTAAAGCCCTGCCGGAATCGCGGCCAGAATCTCCACCGGCGTGAGCGTTCCCGGCTCCAGATAGAGGTTGCCGCAGCCGATGCCCGGCGTTCCTGCTAAACCTCGCGAGGCGTTGTGGGTGGACTTCATGCCCAGCTTGCGCGCGCAGTAAGTGTTCAGCAGATAGCTGCGCAGCACGCCCGCCTCCACCACCACCGTGCGCCTGGACGGCAGCCCTTCGCCGTCGAACGGAGAGCTGCCGAAGCCGCCCGCGCCGGTGGGCAGCAGCATGGCGTTATCGTCGACGATGGTCACGCCGGGCGCGGCGATCCGCTCTCCCAGGCGGCCGGTCAGGAACGACGCGCCGCGCCAGATGGCGTCGCCCGAGGCGGCCTCGAAGACCGAGCCGAGCAGCGACCGCGCCACCTCCGGCGCAAAGACCATGGGAACCCGCTGCGTGGGCACGCGCCGCGCGCCCAGCCGGCGGAGCGTGCGCCGCGCTGCCTCCCGGCCCACGGCCTCGGGAGCTTCGAGGTGCGCGAAGCACCGGGCGCTGGACCACCATCCGTCACGCTGCATGGCGCCGCTCGCATCCATCGCCAGCGGAGCCACGGAAACCCCTGCGTAGCTGGTGCGATAGCCGCCCGCAAAGCCCCGCGAGTTGGCCAGCGCCTTGCGCCCGGTAGCCGCGTCAAAGCTGCCGCCATCGGAGTTGGTGATGCGCGGATCGGCGGCCAGCGCCGCGGCCTCAGCCCGCCGCGCCAACTCGATCCGCTCCGGACCGGAGAGCGAGTACACATCGTCGTAGTAAAGGTGCAGATCGCCGGGGATTGAGCCGAACTCGGCCGTCTCCGGCAGGCCGGTGAAGGGGTCTTCCTCGGTGACCCTAGCCAGCGCCAGCGCGCCGTCAACAAGCTGCCGAATGCCCTCCGCGGTCAGGTCGCTGGTCGAGGCTGAAGCCGATCGCGTGCCCAGAAAGACGCGCAGCCCCAGGCCCCGTGAGCCCGATTCCTTGAGCGTCTCCACCTGGCCCAGGCGCACGTTCACGCTGAACTCGTCGCCCTCGCGCGCCACCGCCTCGGCGTCGCTGGCGCCGGCTTTCATGGCAAGCGCCACCACGTCGGCGGCCAAAGCTTCCAGGTCGAGATCGGTCAAGTCGGGATGAACGGCGAATTCGGGCATGGGTCAACAGTAACAAAACGGCTTGAGTTGGGCACGGTCCCAGGGCCAAGGGCAAGGACAGCGACCATTAGAATCGGCGCAACATTGGCTCAGAACGATCAAGGAAAGCGGCATTTTGTGCCGCTTTCCTCTCATTTTGAGGACGCTTCTAAGGCAATAGAAAACCCCGTGAACTCAAGCCTTCAAGTGCTGGATTCAATGCGCCTTACTTCCCTATCTATGCCGGCGACGCCCTCCGCGACCGGCTCGGCCCGCGCACGCGGCCGGAACTGGAGCTGTGACTCTTTGACAGGCCTTGGTTTCCAAATCTAGACTGCGAGGAACCTGGACCATGCTGGGGACGGCGGCCATGATGCTGAAGCTTTATCGAACGACCGAACGCGTAACGGAATACTGGGAGGCTTGGGAGGACACCCCCACGAGGGTGATTGTCCACTGGGGAAAGATAGGAGAGAAAGGAGACTCACGCAAGGTCTCTGTCAAGAGCGGCACTCGCCCATCCGGAATCATCAAACGGGAAGCCGAGCCCCTAAGAGCAGCCGGATTCAAGACTCGAAGACCCGAGGAGCATGCGCAAATAGTGATCCAATACAAGTTAGAGGGGTGGGGCTCCGGCAAGGATCACGACCGGCGAGTCCAAGTTGAGAATCTTATGAACGAGTGCCTTGGCTGGACCGGCCTTGGGCATTGCGACGGTGGCGATATTGGAAGCGGCACGATGAACGTCTTCTGCGATGTTGTCGATGCCGCGGTTGCGGCCCTGATCGTCGTCAGCGATCTAAGGGAGAACGGGCAACTTGAAGGGGCCGTCATTGCGGCGAGAGAGAGGAATGGAGACGATGAATACAAGGTTCTCTGGCCTGAGGGCTTCGCCGGAACGTTCGACCTACTCTGACGGATCACGATGAAGATCGGCGTTATCAGCGATACGCACGACCTACTGCGGCCCGAGGTTGCGCCCGCGCTCAGGGGCGTGGAGCGCATTCTGCACCTGGGCGACGTGGGCGGGCCATCGGTCCTTCAGGCTTTGCAGCGGATCGCGCCGGTGACAGCGATTCGCGGCAATGTGGACCGCGAAGGGCCGTCGAGCGAACTGCCGGAGACCGAGGTGGTGCTCATCGCCGGCCGCTACGTCTACATGCTCCACGACCTGAAGACGCTTCACCTTGACCCGGCGGCGGGCAAGTTTGCCGCGGTCCTCTTCGGGCATACGCATGTGCCCAACTTCTACCGGCGCAAGGGCGTGCTGTACTTCAATCCCGGCTCGTGCGGGCCGCGGCGCTTCGACCTGCCGGTGACGGTCGGGCTGCTGACGGTGGGGGAAGACGGGGAGTTAGAGGCAGAAATCATTCCGCTGAACCTGGCTTAGCCGGGGGTAACTTCCAGATAGACCCTAGATGCTCGGAGTTCACAAAGCGGCTGGGCTTCTGCCAGCTCGAAGGCATAAAATGCGGGCAGGCTGACATTCCCGGCCGTGGCCTGGTCGACAACGTAACCGCACACAAAGATCTTTCATTCAAGAAGCTGAAGCAGGGTGCCCAAATACTACGATGAAGGAATTGGCCGGCATCGCCGACGAGCGCGCCGCAACCGACTGGCATCGCTCGGTCGCGGCCTACACTGACAGGCGCGTGCTGCAGGTATTGGCGCTCGGGTTCGCCAGCGGCCTGCCGCTGCTGCTCACTTACTCTACCCTGTCAGCGTGGCTTGCGACAGCCGGTGTGCGGCGCGCGGCGATCGGCGCCTTCGCCCTGGTCGGCGCGCCTTACGCGTTCAAGTTTCTGTGGTCGCCGCTGATTGATCGCCTCCCGCCGCCGCTGCCGTTGGGGCGGCGGCGCGGTTGGGGAATCACCATCCAGATCCTCTTGATCGGTGCAATACTCGCCCTGGGATCGCTCAATCCACAGCACAACTTGGCTCTGATGAGCGCCCTGGCGCTGCTCGTCGCGTTTCTATCCGCGAGCCAGGATATCGTCATCGATGCTTGGCGCGTGGAGATACTGGAACTGGACCTGCAGGGTCCCGGTGCAGCGATGATCCAAACCGGCTACCGGCTTGCCATGCTGGTTTCCGGAGCGGGCTCCCTGCTGATCGCGGCGCGCGCCGGATGGTTCGCGGCTTATGCCACGATGGCGGCGCTACTCGGCGTGGGAATGTTGGTGTTCCTGTTTGGCCCCGAGCCGAAAGTGGCGACGGAAGCTGCACATACCAGGGCAGCCGGATGGGAGGGAGTTCGCCAGGCGCTGGCCACCGCGGTAACGGGCCCCTTCATCGATTTCATGCGCCGTCCGCTTTGGCTGGTCATCCTGATCTTCATTTTCGGTTATAAGCTGGGCGAGGCAATGGCGGCAGTAATGTCAACGCCACTCTATATATCACTGGGGTTCTCGCTCCCTGAGATCGCCGCCGCTTCGAAAGTGTTCGGGTTTTTCTCGATTGTGGCAGGGGCCCTATTGGGCGGCGTAGTGACGACCAGGTTCGGAATCCGGCGCTCGCTGATCCTTTGCGGTATTTTGCAATCAGCCGGGAACCTATTCTATGTTCTGCAGGCTGTAGGCGGGCATCGGATTGGCTACCTTGCATTGTGTGTGACTGCCGAAAACATCACGGGTGGGATGGCCGGGACCGCGTTGGTGACCTATCTTTCCAGGCTATGTTCGCCCGCTTTTACGGCGACTCAGTACGCGCTGCTTTCCTCGCTGGCTTTGCTTGGCCGCACGGTGGTTGCCTCCTCAGGTGGGTTGTTGTCAGAGAAGATCGGCTGGGTGCCGTTCTTCTTGCTGACCACCGTGGCGGCAGTGCCGGCCCTCGTGCTACTCATCTGGATCGAGCCGCAGAACGATCTTAGGAATGACAAACTTGACCGAGCCGTCGAACGCACACACAACACAGCAGGAGATACGATCCAGTCTTAGGGAACCTCTGATTAAGTCGGAGTTTTGAAAGGGCACGACTTCAGTCGTGCCGCAAACGCAATAGAATGAATTTCTGGTTTTAGCCCCTGAGGGGAGTCTTCGCAGAGTTGGAGCTTGTTCAGAGCTTCCTGGGCCCTTCGGGCGAGTAAGATGATGTTAAAACCAAAGTATCCTCCGAGTTAGAGCATTTTTTTGTCCAGTGTTAACAAAACGCTGGGTGCTGGGCGCCCCATCCTTGAATCGCCTTTTGATTCAAGGGTGGGAGAGCACAATTCTCAATTTGAACCGTAAACGGTCAGGCCGAAAGCGCTCTCGTTCTTCGGCCGCATGAAGATGTTCCATTTGGAAATGTACAGCCGGCCTCCTGGCCGGGTCGCCGCAGCGACCGTGGGTCTACCGACCCACGCCGGACACCGTTTGCTTTGTCACGGCGTGTGAAAACGGTGAAAATGAACGAGGCTTTGATCTGGCGGCGGGGACGCCGCCAGTACAGCCGACCAGGAGGTCGGCGCTACAGAGCGTCGATCTGGCCGTGAGAAATGCAGATTAGGGGTTAGGGATTAGGGATTTGGGGTCAGGGGTTAGCGATGCTGGAACCGCGGGGCGGCGGGTTGCGTATAAGGGGGAAGCAACCCAGCGGCGCCGGGGCGCGGTTGCGGGTGACGGCGGAGGGTGGGCGCCGTCTGAGATCATAGGTCTAGTTGGTCGAATCGATAACGCATGGGAGAGCCGCGGCTTTCTTCGCGCCTGGGAGGGTATTGAGTGGCTGCTTCGCGCAAGAGCAAGAAATTCTGGATCTGGCTGGGCATCGGCGGGTTCGTGATTCTGGCTGTGCTGGGGTTTGGGCTGGCGCGGCTGGCCAAAGGAGCGTCGATCGACCCCAACAAGCTGGCCAAGGTGGCGCGCGGCGATGTGGCGCGGTCCGTGGTGGCCACGGGAAAGATTCAGCCGATCACGCAGGTCGAGGTGAAGAGCAAGGCTTCGGGGATTGTGGAGAAGCTCTACGTGGACATCAACAACCAGGTTCACAAAGGGCAGGAGCTGGCGCAACTGGATCAGGTGGAGATTGCGGCGCAGGTGGAGGCGCAGCGGGCGCAACTGGCGGCGGCCGAGGCCAACGTGGCGACCTACGAGGCCAATATCGAGCAGGACAAAGTGAACGCGGCGGCGCCGGACCTGCCCATGTACAAGGCCACGCTGGACCGCAACCTGGAGATGCAGAAGCAGG
Source organism: Occallatibacter sp. (assembly GCA_050014655.1). Lineage (GTDB taxonomy): Bacteria > Acidobacteriota > Terriglobia > Terriglobales > Acidobacteriaceae > Telmatobacter. The sequence continues at coordinate 8,176 of JBEKCX010000036.1, forward strand.
GCATCGTGAGCCGCCAGGCGCTGGACGACGCCAACAAGGATTATCTGGCGGCGCTTACCAGGCGGGATTCGTCGCATGCGCAGATCGGGGTGGACTCGGCGCGGCTGAAGCAGGCGCGAGCGCAGGTGCAACAGGCGCAGGCCAGCCTGAAACAGCTTGAGGAGCAGTTGGGCTACACCACGATCGTGGCGCCCATGGACGGGGTGATCCTGTCGCGGGACGTGGAGATCGGCGACGCGGTCAGCTCCATATTGGTGCTGGGCTCGACGGCCACCCTGGTGATGACCGAGGGCGACATCAACGAGGTTTACGTGCAGGGCAAGGTGGATGAGGCGGATATTGCGCACGTGTACCTGGGCCAGCCGGCGCGCATCAAGGTGGAGAGCTTCCGCGACCGGGTCTTCAATGGCAAGGTGACCAAGATTGCGCCGCTGGGCGTGGAAAAGGACAATGTAACTACATTTGAAGTGCGCGTCTCGATCGACAATCCCGGCGGGGAGTTGAAGGCCAACATGACGGCCAACGCCGAGATTCTGCTCGACGAGCACAAGAGCGTGCTGACGGTGCCGGAGAGCGCGGTCGTGTACGACAAGGAGAAGAACGCGTCGGTGGAGGTTCCGGACAAGAGCCAGAAGGAAGGCAAGCGCAAAGTTGGCGTGAAGGTGGGGCTTTCCAACGGCTCGGTGACCGAGGTTGTGAGCGGACTCAAGGAAGGCGACCAGGTGGTGTTGCAGGAGTAGGCAGGGGTCAGGGGATAGGGAATAGGCCGCAGGCTCGCCGTGGCGAGGAATAGGGAATAAGGAGCAGGGAACAGGGATCAGGGGTTGGAAGAACGCTTGCAACGTCTTGTAACGGAGGCTTGCCAGGAACTCCTGTTCTCCGATCTCCAACTGTCCGGCAGCGCACATTGGTGTTCAGAATCGGACGCCGGATCGACAGGCTCCGGCGGCAGGCAATGTTCAATTTGTAAGATTCATTGGGATTGGCGCAGATTCAGCTATCGCAATCGGCATGCACCCAGCTTGGCCACTGGTCCCTGATCTGACCCCTGGTCCCTGCGAAACGAGGAGAGCAAGATGAAGCATCTTTTTTTGGCAGCAGCAGCATTGGCGCTGGCGGCGATTCCGGCGCTGGCGTCCGAGGCAACGTTTGAGCGCAACCTGACGGTCAACGGCAGAGTGGAGCTTTCGGTAGCCACCGGTTCGGGCAACATCCACCTGACCCACGGCTCCGGCAGCCAGGTGCACATCTTCGGCCGGGTCAAGTCGAACTGGGGTGGGAGCGAGGAGCGGGTGCGGGAGATAGCGGCCAATCCGCCCATCGAGCAGACGGGCAACATCGTCCGCATCGGGGCGCGCCACGAGAACCTGCACAACATCAGCATCGACTATGAGATCGAGGCGCCGGCCAACGCCTACCTGGACGCCGGCTCCGGCTCCGGCGACATCAACGACGACGGCGTCGGTGAGAACGCGAAGATCAGCACCGGGTCGGGAAACATCCGCGCCACGGGGCTGAACGGAGGCTTCACGGTGGGAACCGGTTCGGGCAACATATATGCCGAGCAGACGGGCCAGGGCGACGTAAAGGCCGAGACCGGCTCGGGCAACATCGAGCTGCGCAACCTGCGCGGCGGCCTGCGCGCCGGCACCGGCTCGGGCAACATCAAAGTAGGCGGAAGGCCGACCAATGCCTGGCATCTGGAGACGGGCTCCGGCAATGTGGAGTTCTGGGCCGGCGACGCCCCGCTCACGCTGGACGCCGAGACCGGATCGGGAAGCGTTCATACCGACCGGGAGATGCTGACGCAGGGCTCATCCGACCATCACCACATCACCGGCAAGCTGAACGGCGGAGGCCCCACGGTGCGCATCGAAACCGGCTCGGGCGACATTCGGGTTCACTGAGAAGGCAGGGAATAGGGAGTTGGTAGTAGGCCGCAGGCTCGCCGTGGCGAGGAATAGGAGACCGGTGCTCGGCAGGGTCAGGGGCTTGACTGGGGCCTCATGGGCTGGGCTCGCAAGCTAGCTTCACGGACGAGGCCTGGGGCGCAGGGGGGCCGCAGCGTTTCCCAATTCGAGCGGTCTTTCCGGGATCGGGAAGAGTGGCTTTTTTGTCAGGGAAGAAACCACTTGACAGTCGTGTTTTCGGATTCCAGCAGACGGAAGAATGCTTCAGACTTTGCCATTCCTGAACTGCTGCAGGAACTGCTCGAGTTGCTTCCTGCTCGCGCAGCCATCGGGAAGACTCTGGCTCAGGCGCTGATCCTTATCGTCGTGAAACACAAACCGCAGGCCGACGCCGTCGTTGCCCCAGCGGATGGCAGTCGCATTCACGGTGATCGAACGCTCGACGGTTGGTTCCTTGCAATCCGTGAGCGTCATCCTAATCACGGTGCCAGGGTACCAGCGCTCTTCGGTGACCACGTACAATCCGGTCCTACTGATATCCTGAATGGCATTCTGCACTGAAACGCCGCCGTTCCAGAAATAGGCGGTGAGGCCGGAGAACGACTCACGGTCCGCTTTCCTCGGCGGAGGAGGATCGGGAAACAGCAGGCGCTGCCACCAGTTCTTTGCGGGCTTGATCTCCTTGGCCGCCGGCTCGACAAGCTCCGTCCCGTACGATTGCTGAGACAGGGAACGATCCTCGGCGGGACGCCTGAGCTTGGAGCGATCCTCCATCTGCACCACATTGGGAGCGCTGCTGCGAACTGGCTCGACAGTGTCGCTCGCGGCGGCCAGCCCCTGAAGACGCTGTTTCATCTCCTCGGGAGGGCAGAGTATCAGCTCATCGCCCGGTTGCGTTCCGGTGGACTCGATGGTGTGGGAGGGCAGTACAAGAACACTTGCGGCCGGCGGGCTGGCAGCGGAGACGCGGAAGATGGGGAAAGACTCGACCACGTCAAGGACCGTGTTGCTCCGGTCCAGATAGATCAAATCGAGCGGAATGTGCACGCTAGTGGCGGAGATGCCCCGGAAGGGGACCAGCCAAAGGCCCGCTCCGGACCTGGGCGCAAGCGCCGGCATCTGATCTTCGAGGCTGGCGACTGTAAAATCGCCGGCTTCGACGTCCACACCGAGAAAGCGTTCCCTGGTCCGGTTGTACGCACAGTGCTTCAGTGCTTCCGTGGGGCCCTGCGCCTTAGGCGAGTACCCGGCAGCTCGTCGCTCATTCCCGACTTTCATAACTGCTGAATCACGAAACACTGGCGTTGCCACGATCAGTTCCTCACGCGCTCATCGGCAAAACTCCGCCAATCAATTACTTCTGCACAAGAACGGCTCAAATCGACCTGATCCCTTATCTGGCCGGCAGGCGGGATAAGGTTGGTCTCCCATTGTGCAGTTTCCCCCCTTCACATGCGGCTCCAAACACTTCCCCGTATCAAACAGGATGCATCTGAGTTCAATTGTAGGGCAATCCCACTCTCATCCCATCTAGTGAGATGACTGTGTTACCAGTTTACAACAAAGGTAGTAGGTGTCAAGACACTATAAAGCGCGATAAGGCCTTTCTTTTGTTGCTTTCATGGGGAATTATTTTCAATAGGGGAATGAACTTGTTGCTTGGCCGTTGGGCGATAGTAATCGCTTTCGGAGCGTCCAGCGGCTTGCCCATTACACTGAAAACATGGTTCGCGAACTTCGTTCTCTTCCCGCTGAACGGCTGAAACTGCTGGTTTTCGACCTGGACGGCACGCTGATCGACTCGGCGCAGGATTTGTGCAACAGCGTGAACGCGACCTTGATTCGCTTCGGGCGCGCACCGCTGGAGGACGCGATCGTCGCCGGCATGATCGGCGACGGGGCGTTGATGCTGGTGCGCAGGGCCTTCACAAAGGCGGACGGAACCCCGGTGGACGAAGATCTGCTCGGCAAGGCCCACGCCTGGTTTCTCGACTATTATCGCGAGCACAAGCTGGACTTCACCTATGCTTATCAGGGGGTTCTTGAGTCGCTGGCGGCGCTGCGGGCGCTGCACGACCTGCCCTGCTGCACCAGCCGGGCGATGGCCGTGCTGACCAACAAGCCGGTTCGCCCGGCGCGGGAGATCTGCGCGGCGCTGGGCCTCGCGCCTTACTTCATGGGTATCTACGGAGGCAACAGCTTCAGCACCAAGAAGCCCGATCCGCAGGGGCTGCTGGCGCTGATGGCCGAGGCTGGCGCAAAACCCGAAGAGACGGTGATGATCGGCGACAGCAAGGTGGACGTGCTGACGGCGCGCAACGCCGGGGCGTGGTCCATCGGCTGCACCTTCGGGCTGGCGCCCGAGACCCTGACCGCCACCCAGCCCGACGTTCTGGTGGATTCGCCGGCAGACTGGACGGCGGCGCTCAGCCCCACGAGAATCGGCTGACGGAACGCCGCAGGTGAGAATTCATGGATGAATCGCAGGCTCCGCGTCTCGAAGGCTTCGCTCCCCAGTCCCCGGCTCAAGGCTTGACGCATCCGCGCCCCCTGCGCATTGTGCTGCCCGGCGGCAGCGGGCAGGTGGGCCAGATGCTGGCGCGCCACTTTCAGGAGCGTGGCCACTACGTGACCGTGCTGACCCGCGGGCCTTATGCCGCGCCCTGGCACACCGTTCACTGGG
>JBEKCX010000037.1:0-12758 GCA_050014655.1 Occallatibacter sp.
GCGTCCAACTGGTTCAGTTCCTCGATCTTCTCCGGGCCGAGTGCGAGGCCGGCATCGCGGACGAGCTTCTGCCAGAAGGCTAAGCCGGTGAGCTTGCCTTCGTCGTAGGCGGGACGGTTGGCCCAGTAGAGGCTCTCGAAGCGAGCAAGGGTGAGGCCGGTGATGCGCAGCAGCGCGGCGTGAGCCTCAGGGTCCGGCGGACCCGTCAATACCATTCCATAGTCGAAGACAACCGCGCGCAGACCCAACGTTCCTCCCCGTGGACGCCCGTGTATGGTTGAAAGGGGGCCTGATCTTATTGTGCATTACCGCCTGCGGTGGGGCGGGCGGCTCCAGTTTGTGGATGGAACGAAAGAATGCGCTTTTCGCTGAGGACGGGCTGGAACACGGAGGAGACCGAGCTGGCGCGGGCTCATCGGCGGCGCGCCCAGGCCGGGCTGCCGATCGCCGACCTGACGGCTTCGAATCCCACCCGCTGCGGCTTTCACTATTCTCCGGATTTGCTGGCGGCGCTTGCCGATCCGCGGGCGCTCGACTACGATCCGCAGCCCAGGGGCAGCCTGCGAGCGCGCGAGGCGGTTTGCGGGTACTATGTGGACCACGGGGTCGCGGTCGAGGCGGAACGGATTGTGCTGACCACCAGCACCAGCGAGGCTTACAGCTATCTCTTCCGGCTGCTCTGCGATCCGGGCAGCGAGATTCTCGCCGCCCAGCCCGGTTATCCGCTCTTCGACTTTCTGGCCGTGCTGGACGACGTGCGTCTGAAGGCCGCCCCGCTGCTTTACGACCAGGGCTGGCAGATCGACCCGGATGGATTTCGCAGGGCGATCGGGCCTGAGACGCGGGCCATCGTGATGGTTCACCCCAACAATCCCACCGGCCACTTCACCAAGCCGTGGGAGGCAGCGGAGCTGGCCGGCTTGTGCCGGGAGTTCGACCTTTCGCTTATCGTGGACGAGGTATTTCTGGACTACGGCTTTGCCGGCGGAGGCGGGAGCTTTGCCGCCGGAATCGATGGCGTTCCGGTCTTTGTGGTAAGCGGGCTGAGCAAGATTGCTGGGCTGCCGCAGATGAAGGCGGCGTGGATTGTGGCCACGGGGCCGCAGGCTGAGGCCGCGCTGGACCGGCTGGAGGTGATTGCCGATACCTTTCTCTCCATGAATGCGCCGGTGCAGTGCGCGCTGCCCAGGTGGCTCGGCGCGAGGGCGGCGATCCAGAACCAGATCAAGGAGCGCCTGGCGGCCAACCTGGCCGAGCTCGACCGCCAATTGAGCAGGCTGGCCTCGGTTCGCAGGTTGCAGGTCGAGGGCGGCTGGTATGCCGTGCTGCGGATTCCGGCGCTCGCCCCCGACGAGCAGACCGTCCTGGCGCTGCTGGAGCGCGGGATTTGGGTCCATCCGGGGTACTTCTTCGGGATGGCGGAGTCCGGCTGGCTGGTGGTGAGCCTGCTTGGGCCGGAGAGCGAATTCAGTACCGGAGTAACCGGACTGGTTGACTACCTGGAGACGAATCAGGGTAGTAACATTTCCGGGCTTCATCCGTAAGCGCTGCTTGAAGCAGCGTTTCTTTGCGGTTGAAAACAAACTAGTTGGAGAATTGCGAGTTCCCGGTCGCTGCGCGCGCGCCGATTGGGGCGCTCCTGCCGTTCCTCCTCCGGCTGAGCCGGTTGACACCTTTTGCGCCCGTCATCTATGCTTCGCCGCAAGGAATGCTTTTCAATTCAGGCAAGGAGCTAGGGGATGGACCTGTTCGCCACGGTTCTCGGCGGGTTTGCGGCGGGCATGATCTGCGGGTTTGTGCCTTACGTGATCGGGTGGCGAAAAGGGCAGCGGCAACAGGCCATCGTTGCCTTGCTGGTCTGCGGCTTCTGCGGTGTGATTCTGGGCGTCTGGCTGGCGCTGCCGGCCGCGGCTGTCTTCACGATTTTCATTCTGAAAAGTGCGAATGTGGCGGGAACCGCCGCTGCGCAGATCGCAACAGCAGTGCCGCCCCCGCTTCCGCCACCGCCCCTTCCCCCGCCCCCGCCTGAGGGCACCAAAGCCTGTGCCAAGTGCGGCGCGCGAAGCGAATCGACTGCACGCTCGTGCGGCTTCTGCGGCCATCCGTTCTCTGGCGACAGCGACTTGAGCGGCAGTTGAGGATTCTATCTTGTCCGCAGGAAGGGGTTGCTCGCGCGCTCCTGACCGATGGTGGTTGAGGGGCCGTGGCCGGGCAGAACTTTGGTGTCGTCGGGCAAGGCCAGCAGACGGGTCTCGATGGAGTCGATGATCTGCCGCGAGTTGCCGCCGGGCAGGTCGGTGCGGCCGATGCTCCCGGCAAACAGCGTGTCGCCGGCAATGACCATCTTGAGCGGGGCAAAGTGGAGGCAGACCGAGCCCTGGGTGTGGCCGGGCGTGTGGATCACCTGGGTGGGGTAGCGTTCCAGGCCCACGCGCAGGCCGTCGTCCAGCGACGCGTCGGGCGGCGCCGTCTCGGGGGTTGCCAAGCCCAGCCAACCGGCTTGCATGGCCATCATCTTGAGCAGCGGCAGGTCGTTCTCGTTCAGCAGGATGGGGGCGCCGGTGAGCCGCTTGAGCTTGAGCGCGCCGCCCACGTGGTCGATGTGGGCGTGGGTGACGAGAATCTGCTTGAGCTTGAGGCTGAGCGTGTTGAGGCGGCGGGCTATGCGGCTGACCTCGTCGCCGGGATCGATGACGATGGCCTCGCCGGCCTCTTCGTCGCCAAGGATGGTGCAGTTGCAGGCGAGGGGGCCGACGGGGAAGGTCTCCAGGATCATGCTTCCATTCTATAGGCGCGGCGCTGGGCCAGGTTTCCACTTCGGAAGCCGCGGTTGCCCTAAGGCTGGCGCGGCTTCACTCCCAGGCTCTCCATCACTTCCAGGGCAAAGCGTGCTGAGACCGTGGCCGGGCCGCCGCCCATCTCGATTCCGACCTCGATAGCCTCAAGCAGCTCCTCGAAGCTCGCGCCGCCGGCTGCCGCCTGCTCAATGTGCCACTGCATGCACGATTCGCAGTCCTTGACCACGGAGATTCCAACGGCAATCAGCTCCTTTTGCTTTTTGGGCAGAGCGCCGTCGCGGTAGGCCGCTTTTTCCATGGCCAGAAAGCCGTCGTAGACCTTCGACCGGGCCGCCAGCAACTGCGCATGAGCGCGCTTCCGTTTGGCGGTAATCTCTTCGAGCTTGTTCATGTCGTGCCGAAATCCCCTCGTTAGCTTTGGATACTCCCAATTCTACTTTCCAGCGGCGGGCTTGCGGAAGGTTAGCGTGTAGGTATCGCCGTTTCTCAACTGATCAAGATGGACTTCTTGCATCTCGGGAGGCACCAGATCGATGGGCGCGCTAACCGGTTGCTTGCGATTCTTGTAGAGGTGGCCGCCGGGGCCTTTCTCATAGATCTGCTTCACGTGCTTCTCGGTTTCATCGGAGATGAGCAGCAGGCTGCCCGGCTTGGCCACGCGGATCATCTCCCGGATGGCTTTGGCGCGGTCGTTGAAGAAGTTGATACCGCCGACGTGAAAGACCACATCGAAGCTGGCGTCGGCGAAGGGCAGGCTCTCGGCATTGCCCAGGTAGAGATCGGCGTCCATCTCCCAGCGGCGCAGGTTGGCCTGGCAGTTGGCCAGCATCTCAGGCGAGAGATCGAGGCCGGAGAGTTGGACGCCGCCAGGTAGATACTTGTAATTCAGGCCGGTGCCGACGGAGGTCTCGAGTACCGAATCGCCGGGCTTGGCTTCGAGCAGGCTCATATAGCTGCGGAAGTGCGCGTCCCGGTCCATGCCCCCCAGCGCGCAGAAGACGCGCTGGATGTCGTCGTAGAAGCCGCCAATCACCTGATAGAGGTGGTTGTATTTGCCGTTGTCGCCGGTCAGATCTTCGGGCTTGAGGAACGTGGGAATTCCATTGCGAATCGGGAAGCGCTCGCCGGAGCTGCTGGCCAGGGTTTCGCGCCCCTGTTCGGTGATCACATGCAACGAGTTGCCGGTGAAGGGGCTTTGCAGCCGGGCAACGGCCTCCGGCCGGTCGGCCCAGGCCCTGCGTTTGCCGCGGTTGGCAAGCGCCCAAATGCTCAGAAGAAGAACTCCGGCAGGGCATATCCAAACGCCGGCAAAGATTACACCGGCGGGCAAGTTCTCCGGCAGCGCCGCGCCGCTGATTTGGCTGTAGCACCCATACCCAATTGCCGCCACGAAGATCGCGGCAAAGACGCTCGCGCCCGCCCCGATTTTGGAGACCCGGAATTCGTGGTTCCACATCCAAACGATCACCGACGCGAACCAGCTAAAGAGAAAGATATCGGCGGCGACGAACAATAGAATCGGGCCGCCTCCGAGGCCTTTCGCAACGTGGAGCAACGGCAAATTGGCCGCCCCGTCGTCGGCGAGAAACATGAAGGCGTCAGTTGGCAGCCACGACAAAGACCAGAATTGAATCGCTGCCGCCGCCAGCGGAAAAGGCAGCGTGGAGATGAATCCCGGCAGGCGCGGACTCACAAGCCGATGAAAGGTGAAGGGCAAAACGGCGAGCAAGGCCGCAAGGAATATCCAGGCAACATACTCGAGCGCCCGCTCAGTGCCGGCATACAAGGAGATTCGCCGGTCGGCGACCAGGTGGGGAATGAAAGAAAAGGCCATCATCCAAAGGAATCCGCGGCGGGGCTTCTGCGTGCCGACGAACCAGACGCCCAGGATGGGGCCGGTCCACTTCCCCACCGGAGAGTAGAAGAAGCCGATAACAAACAGGCTGGCGACAATCCAGGCCACGATCTGCGACAGGCGGCTGGAACGAACATTTGCGGGCATTTCTGGTTCTCCTTTTCTTACTGTCCATCTGGGCAGACTCGGTTATTGCGGCAGAACAAGAGCAAGAACAAACGCGGGTCCTTCGACTCCCTTCCCCTTCGCTTTGCTCAGGGTCCGGTCGCTCAGGATGACGGCGTTGCGGGGGGTGCGGCTGCCTCCATCGAAGCCAGCTCGGCCAGCGCCGATTCGCCCCAGTCGAGCGCGGCGCGGGTCAGTGCCAGACCGAGTCCCAGAGTCAACATCCAGTACGGCTTGTTTGGGTTATTCGATTGATGCGCGCGCGCCATCTTCTCGATCCCTTCCAGCGTGGCGAGCATGCGGCGGTTTCGCTCATTGAGCTCGCGGACGTGCGCCTGCGCGACGCCCGGCGCTGCCTCCCGGCCAAAGAACAGCTTGAGCAGGAATTCATTGCGTGGCGGATCGTTCTGAAAAGGAAGGGCAAGCCACTCGCGAAGGCAGACGCGGCCGGCATTGGTCAGTGCGTACTCCTGGCGCGGCTTTTTGGGCGCCGAGACAGGCGTGCAAGCCTCGATCAGGCCTTCGGCTGCCAGCCGCTTCAGGGTGGGGTAGATTTGTCCGTAGCTCTCACCCCAGAAGCTGCCGAAGTTCTCTTCGATGGCCTTGTGAATCTCATAGCCAGAGCCCCGCGGCGCGATCGAAAGCATTCCAAGAATCACGTAGGTGGTACGGTTGCGGCTCATATAGCTACAAGATATATCTGTCAGATATTATTGTCAAGAGAGATCTTCGAGATTCTTCCGTGGAGTGCGCACCAAAAACAAAAACGGCAGGCCGTGGCGCCTGCCGTTCTCTTGCGCAGATCTGGGCGGAGGAGACTTTGCGGTCTACTTGCCGGGTTTGGCGGGCGCGGAGGCCGGCGCGGGTTTGGCGCCTTCCAGCACCGAGTGCGTACCGGAGGCGGTGCGCACGTACAGGACGGTCAGCAGGATAGAGGTACACATGAAGGCGATTGCCGAGTAGGTGGTGACCCGGGTGAGCCAGTTGGCCGCGGCGCGAGGGCCGAAGGCGGTCTGCGAACCCTGACCGCCGAATGCCCCTGCCAGGTCGGCCGAGCGGCCCTGCTGCAATAGAACGACTCCGATCAGGAAGAAGCACACCAGTATGTGCAGCACGACGACGATAGCAAAGAGAACATTCATCTTGAAAGCTGCTTTCCAGGTCAGTCCGCCCGCGGCGGACGAGAGAGAATTGGTGCGGAAGAGGGGACTTGAACCCCTATGCCTTTTGGGCGCCAGCACCTCAAGCTGGTGCGTCTGCCAATTTCGCCACCTCCGCGCCGGGGTGAACTCTACGAGTATAGCAAAGACAGGACGACCATGGAAAAGCTCACTAAAGATCAGCCGGGGAAGAGCCGCTTGTCCCATGCGACCGGCTCGGGCAGGGAGTGGGCGATGCGGTCGAAGCGCGGATGAACGGGGTTGAGCAGGACGTTGTGTTCGCGGCCCTGCGTAACGAGCGATGGAACCAGCAGGACGGCGGTGCGGGCTTCGGCAAGCCATCGGTCGCCGAATGCGCGGCTGGCCGCCTGATCTGGAGCATCCCAACCGGCGAGTTCAGATGGAGAAAGCCGTTCGACCTCCAGGTCGCTGGGAATCTCAATGTTAATAACAGCATGAGCGTGGGGCAGCCGGTTGAGGTTGGCGTGGACGAGGAGCTCCAGAATCGCGCCGGCGTAGGTTTCCGCGGCATAGATAACACTGCGGCCAGGTGAGTTCCACCGGCCGCCGCAGAGCAGGGCACCCGTGCCGTCAAAGAGCGGGAAGCGGGCGTCGCCGATGCGGAAGCAGCGCATAGACTGTGGATTCAGGCGGGAATGCCGTAGAAGAGGCGATCAAGCAACTCTTCAGCGCGGCGGGCGCCCAACTCGGAGAGGGCGGCCTCAATGGGTGGCCGGTTCTCCAGCTCGGGGTGGGGTTTATTCAGCCATTCGCGGGCATCGTCGCGGTTGTCCCATACAAACTCCGCCATGGCGATTACCCTGGCAAGGCGCTCGGTGCGCTCACTTTCCACTGCAGTGAGCCGGGTTCGGCGTTTGTAGGTGGCCTCTGGAACAACCCGATAGAGCAGGGTGCGGACGTATTGAGAGGAAGAGCAGGCGCGAGCAAGTGTGAGCCGCAGCGCCTGCTTGGGCAGACCCGTGACAACGGCGGCTTCGAGATCCTGTGCGGAGAGAACACGGCTGCCGAGAATCGGGAAGCCGCCCATCACATCGGCGACAAGATTGGGCTGCATCATGGAATGTCTCCGGTATCAGTATAGCGCATTGTGGGTATCAAATGATACCTAGCGTGCGCTTCAGCCGAAACTCACTCGCCCCGCCAGCGGTTTCAATCGTATCTCTCGAAGACGATCTGCTTGCGGTGCCAGCCGAAGCCGGCCAGCCGCTCGCGCACGCTTGCGACCATGAAGTTCAGCCCGCAGACGTAGGCGTAGATGTCTAAGTTCAGCTCCGGCGCCGGCAGAGTTGGATCGGGCGCGGGCACGGGCAGCGGCTCGCCGAGGCGGGCGGCGCGCTCCTCGATGATTCTGGCCACGTGATCCTGCACATAGCCGCGCAGGCCGCCCCAACTCTCCTCGGCGCGGCTCAGCGTGGGCAGGTAATGGAAATTCGGCTTGCGCCTGGCCAGGGCCTCGAACTCCTCGCGGTAGTAAATGTCGCTCTCGTAGCGCGTGCCGTAGACCAGCCATATCTCCTTGCCCCCGCTCCGGTCCGGCCCGTCGGCGGGAAACAGGCTTTGCAAATAGCCGCGCATGGGCGCCACGCCTGTACCGGTGGCGATCAGGATCGAGTCGGTAACCGGCTCCTTCAGCAGAAAGTGCCCGTGCGGCCCGTGAATCTGAATCGTCGCGCCCAGCGGCAGGTCGGGCAGGTCGGCCAGGTGATTGGAGAAGAACCCCTCCTCGACCCGGTTCACGCACAGCTCGAAGCGGTTGCCGTTGGCCGCCGATGCGATCGAGTAGGCGCGGGTCTGCAGCTTGCCGTTGGCGTCCTCGGCCACCGCGGAGACAAACTGCCCGGCGGCATACGGGAAGCTCTCCAGCTCGTCGATGACAAACACGAAGTGGTAGCACTGCGCCACTTCGGAGATGCACTCCTTCGCTTCAAGACGTGCGTTATAGAGTTGTCGCGCCAAGGCAGTTCTCGCTGGGGAAGAGATAGCGCCCGCAAGACGGGCTGTGTGCAGTATCGCCAGAGGAGCGGCATGGTGGCAAGCTGGAGGCCTCCGTTTGGGCTATTGATTCCGCGGCATCCGCGCCGCACCGCTGCCGGCCGAGATCATCCTCACACAAGCTGCATGGATTCTTCAGAACCGCGAATGACCGCGCGCACCCTGTCGCCGGCTCTCTCCTCGAAGAACCGGCAAAAGGATGAAGGCACAGTGCGCTCGCGGCCGGGAATGCCAAACGCAGCGACGCGGTCCACCATCCCGCACCACGCCCACTGACCTTGCCCCTTGGCCTCGGCTCAGGCCGGTCCGGCCCCTACGGAGCGATGCCGTCCAGCTTCTCCTGGTATTGGACGACCTGCTTGAGGACATCGTAGGAAATCCCGCCGAGAGGAACCTGGCGGCCGTTGACCATGAGCATGGGCGTCTGATTGATATCGAGATCCTGGGCCAGCTTGACCGATGCGCGGACCTGGGCAACAACTGCGGGAGTTGCGGCGCAGGCGGCGATCTTCGCAGGATCAAGGCCGGCCTTGACCACGGCGCTGTTCAGGGTCAAGGTGGCGCCATCCGCGGTTGCCAGCCCGTCCTGGCCATCGTAGACGGCGGCCGCGAAGGTGAAGAAGGCGTTGCTGCCGCCCTCCTTGCCCACGCAAATGCCGTAGGCGGCCGCGTTGGCGGCAGCCGGGTGCTGCGGCAGGGGAAGGCTCTGAAAGACGATGCGAGCCTTGGGAAAATCCACCGCCAGCTTGTCCATATTGGCCTGGGCTTCCTTGCAGTGCGGGCACTGGAAGTCGGCAAACTCCACCAGCTCCAGGTCTTTCATCGCCGAGCCGCGATAGAAGCCGTCGGCGCGCTGCTGTAACTGAGCGCGATACTCCGCGAACGGATGCTCGCCAAAGGGCACGATATCATTGTCGGCGAAGATGTGCTTGCCGTCGGGGAGCGCAAAGAACTCGGCAGTCATGGGTTTCTGCTTGCCCGTCCTGTCTCCCGCTAGAACAATCACCTTGCTGATGCCCTCGACCGGGGTCTTTTGGATGGCCCACACCTGCCACATGCGGGTGTCGTCGTAGCCCCAGAGAACCCGCAGAAAGTCATCGACGGCTTCCTTGGTGGGAGTTGCGGCGGTGAAGTTGGCCGGATCGGGCTTGGGAAAGATGGGCGCCGCGGCGGGCGCGGGCGCGGGCGGGGCGGCGGACGAATCCTGGGCGGGCGCGGGCGGCACCTGCTGCTGGGCAGAGGCCTCAAAGACGAGTAACGAAAGCGCAACCAGCGCGGCAACGCCGGCAAGACGGATCGACAGACGGATCAAGCTGATTCTCCTTAAGCTGCGGGAAGACTCCCCACTTCTAGCTTATACCTGAACTTTGACGGCGATGGGAAACCTGCGCCCCATGCCAAACGATTTGGAGGTGACCTTCAGCACCGGGGCGGCCTGCTGGCGCTTGTACTCGGAACGCTCCACCAGTCGCACAACCTGTTGGACGAGTTGGAGCGAGAATCCGTGTGCCTGGGCGATCCGCTCAGGGGTTTCGTAGCGCTCCACATAGGCTTCCAGAATAGGGTCCAGAACCTCATAAGGCGGCAGCGAATCGGTGTCCTTCTGGTTGGGGCGCAGTTCGGCGGAGGGCGGCTTTTCCAGGATCGCCCTGGGAATCACTTCGCCGTTGCGGTTCAGCCAGCGGCAGACCGCATAGACACGGGTCTTGACGAGGTCGCCGATCACCGCCAGCGCGCCCACCATGTCGCCGTAGAGCGTGCAGTACCCCACCGCCATCTCCGATTTGTTGCCGGTCGTCAGCACCAGCACGGAGAACTTGTTGGAGAGCGCCATAAGCAGCCCGCCGCGTATCCGCGCCTGGATATTCTCCTCGGTAGCGTCGGCAGGCAGGCCGGCAAAGAGGGCTGCGAGCGCGCGGCTGTACTCGCTGAACAAGCCGCCGATTCCGATCAGCTCAAAGCGTATGCCGAGATTGGCGGCCAGCCGGCGGCTGTCGTCGATGGAGCCCGACGACGAGTATGGGCCGGGCATTCCAACGCCCAGCACGTTCCCGGCGCCCAACGCCTCTGTGGCGATGCAGGCTACCAGCGCGGAGTCGATTCCCCCGCTCAAGCCTACAAGAGCTTTGCGAAAGCCGCACTTGCGCACGTAATCGCGCGTGCCCAGAACCAGGGCCCGGTAGGCGGCCACGGTGTCGTCGTCTGCGGCAGGCGCCGGCGTCTCCAGGCCCGGCGCGTCGAAGGGATCGACCACCACCAGATCCTCCTCGAAGGAAGCAGCCTGGGCAATCAACCCTCCACGCGCATTGAGGGCCAGCGAGGAGCCGTCGAAGATCAGGCTGTCGTTGCCGCCAACCTGGTTCGACATCAGCACCGGCACGCCGTCCCGCCGCGCGATGGCCGCCAGCATCTCGCGCCGAATGGCGCGCTTCCCGTGCCAGAAAGGCGAGGACGAGATGTTGATATGCACGGCAGGCTGCTGGCGCATCAGCTCTTCCATGGGGTCGATCTTGTACAGACGCCGCGGCCAGAAATTCTTGTCGTTCCAGGCGTCCTCGCAGATGGTCACGGCCAGCCGGACGCCGTCCAGTTCCACCACTTGTTGCGGCCGCGAGGGCGCAAAGTAGCGCTGCTCGTCGAAGACGTCGTAAAACGGCAGCAGCCGCTTGTGCTGTTCGAGCAGCAGGCGACCTCGATCCAGCAGCACGGCGGCGTTCACGGCCGGTTTTCCACTTTCCGCTTCCGCCGCCAGGGCCACGCCGGCCAGCACCGCGGTGGGCATTTCGGCGGTTGCCGCCGCCAGCTCATCGACCGCCATGCGGCAGCGAGCCAGGAAGCTGGGCTTCTCAAGGAAATCGGCGGGAGGATAGCCGCAGATAACCAACTCGGAGAAGACGGTCAGCCGCGCGCCCAGCCCGGCCGCCCGCCGGCTGGCGGCAACGATTCGTTCAAGATTTCCGCTGAAATCCCCGACGGTGGGATTGATCTGGGCCAGTGCAATCTTCACATTCTCAGTTTAATCCCACAGAACAAGTGGGCCGTCCCTTGCGAAGACGGCCCCGTGAAGCCGGCGAAGCTGAAAGCTAGGTGCCGGTGCCGGCCAGGACCACGCCCACAGTGCGGGCCAGTATCTTCAGATCCAGCCAGATGCTCCAGTTCTCGATGTACGTGACATCGAGCGAGATATAGCTGTCGAAGGAGGGGTCCTGGCGGGCCTGTACCTGCCACAGGCCGGTGATGCCGGGAGTCACGTCGAGACGACGCAGATGGCTGAGCTTGTACTCCCGAACCTCGCTGGCAAGCGGCGGGCGCGGACCGACAATGCTCATGTCGCCGCGCAGAACGTTGAAGAACTGCGGCAGTTCATCCAGCGAATACTTGCGCAGGAAGCGGCCCACATTGGTGATGCGGGGATCGTTGGAGATCTTGAACAGGACGCCATCGCGCTCGTTCATGTGCATCACGTCGGCGCGGCGCTTGTCCGCGTCGCGGACCATGGTGCGGAACTTGGTGCAGCGAAAGACGCGGCCCCTCTTGCCGATGCGCTCGGAGAAGTACAGGATGGGCCCGTGGGAATCCAGCTTGACAGCGATGGCAACGGCCAGCAATACCGGCGAAAGAACAATTAAAGCCAGGATGGAGAACACTACATCGAGCCAGCGCTTCATCAGCAGGGCAACCTCGGGCGCGCGGCCGCAATGCAGCGGAATGGTCGGGAACTGGCCAACGTACTCGATGGGACTGTCCCAAGCGAGACCGTCGTACATGTCGGGAATCACGCGCAGGTCAACGCCGTGAACACGAGCCTGGTCGAGCACATCCTGCACGATCCCGCGTTCGCAGGGAGTGGTGAAGAAGATCTCATCCACAAATTGCTTGCGGGCCTGCTGGAAGAGCGTATCCAGCGTGCCCACTACATCGCCGGAGGTGGCCGCAAGGCGGGAAGCGGAACCGGGAAAGTCAATGAAACCCTTGAATGTGTAGCCCAGATGCCGGATGCTATCCAAGTGATGGCGCAGGGCCTGCGCCTCAGGCCCGGTGCCCACGATGAGCACATTGCGGGTGCCCACGCCGCGGTCGAATCGCCGGTAGATCAGCACCCGGTAAGCGAATCGGCGCAGGCTGAGCGAGACGGCCACCAGGCCCACCGTGCCCAGCACAATGCTGCGCGGAATATCCTCGGCATGAACCAGGTAGAGCGTTCCGGTGAGAAGCAGACCCGCGGTGAAACAGGCCTGGGCGCTCAGTCTCTGTTCATGCAGAAAGCTGGCCAGGCGGGCCGGGTCATAGAGATGAAGCCGCCGGCTGATGACCATCAGCGCGATCGTAAACCCGCAAAAAAGCGCCAGCAGAATGCCCATCGATCGCCCATGAATGAGCGTGCCGCGCCAGAATCCCTCCGCGCCCGCCACTGGCCCCGAATGAACCTTGTACAGTGTGGCGACGATCGCCGCCCCAAGAACCGTGATTCCATCCAGAGTCATCCACAGCCTGGGGGCGCCCCGTAAGCTGCGCGTGGAATCAGGTACCGCTCCGCCCGCCCACTCAGGGGAAGAGGCCGCCGAAGCTGAAGCTCCCTGCCAGAATTCCGATGTTGCCATATACGTTCGCAGACCTCAAACATTCGGGGGGAGGGTGGGAACCAGCTTCCCACGAATAACCCATCAAGGGAAAAAACACAATGTGCCGCGGAGAGCCGAACCATTTCCCTGTTGAACAATCCTTTTCTGCCCTGGGCTGCGTGTCACCATGCAACCCGCTCCGTTG
>JBEKCX010000038.1:0-12661 GCA_050014655.1 Occallatibacter sp.
GCTGGATCCAATAAAGCGCAGGCCTCTGACTCCCGCTGAAACGCAAGCCTATACAAGCGTCGTGCAGATGCTCACTGCGGCGGGGGCGAAGTGAGCGCTCATCAGGCCGTATACTCTAGCTCGATATGATGCGGCTGCTGGGAACGGTCTTTGCTGGACTGCTGGGGCTGGCCTTCGGCAGCTTCCTCAACGTCTGCCTGAGCCGCTGGCCCGCGGGCGAGAGCATCGTTACGCCCCGCTCCCACTGCCGCCAGTGTGGCCGGACCCTCGCATGGTGGGAGAATGTGCCGCTGGTGAGCTGGCTGGCGTTGCGCGGCCGCTGCCGCACCTGCCGCGCATGGATCGGCTGGCGCTATCCGCTGGTGGAGCTGGCGATAGGGGCGCTGTGGGCATACACATTCTGGGGCGCCGCGTTCCAACTGACGAGTCCTGGGTTTAGCTTCGCATCGGAAGATGCCATCCTCGCTTATATCGAACTGGAACTCGCCGTCGGCACAATGGCTTTTTTCTGGCTCTTGATTGGTCTGGCCGTTCTTGACGCTGAGCACTTTTGGTTGCCTGACCTGATCACCCTGCCTGGGATTGCTCTTGGAATCATTTTTCGTGGCGCGTTGATTGGGCAATTGCAATGGTTCTTCTTAGTGAATCCCTGGCCATGGATATTGAAGGCTCTCGGGGGTAGACTTCTCTCCGTCGTCCTCGCCACCTCCCTGATCCTGCTCATCCGCTGGCTCTACTGGCTCATTCGCCGCCGCGAGGGCATCGGCCTGGGCGACGCCAAGCTGATGGCCATGCTGGCCGCATGGCTCGGCCTGCCCGGCGCATTGCTCGCCTTTGGCCTGGGCGTTGTGCTGGGAGCGCTGGTAGCCGTCGTTCTGCTGGCAATCCCCGCCGCGCACAGCGGATCGGGCGCCTGGGCCCTCAAGAAGCTGCCTCTGGGGACTTTTCTTTGCGTCGGAGGAATCGCCAGCGGCTTGTGGGGGCAGCAGATCATCGCCGCCTATCTGCGCTGGGCAGGCTTTTAGAAGGCGGTCAGAGCGCGAAGCGGTTACGCGCAGCGCGAATCTTACGGGCGCTCTTCCATGGGGATCCAGTGGGCGGGGGCGACCGGGGCCGATGGATTCGCCGCCGCTTGCCGGGGCTACAGGACCACTTTGTAGATATTGCCCTTGTTGTCCACCGCGACGCCGAAATGATTGTCCTCCACCACGCCCAATTGTTCGCGATGGAATTCTATCTCCAGAACGGTTCCCCGATCTCCGGTGGCGATCGCCTGCCCGATGTTCTGGCTGCCCAAGAGCGTGCCAAGGTAGTATCCCTGCCCGTAGACCACATCCCAGGCGTAGGCCAGATTGGGCTGCGGCGGATAGCCGGCCGGGCTTCCCGGCTTCTTGTCGTTGAAGAAGGACGCCGCAACGACCGTCCAGGTTCCCGCGAAGCTTTCTCCGTTTTCCTGGGTCAGGGTGATCTTCCCCGATTGTTTCCAGATGTTGGTGAGCTTGGCGGTAAAGGCAGGCGGAGAAGCCTGCGTTGCCGCCGGCCCCTGAACGGGGAAGAGCCGCTGACCGGATGCGGCCATGCTGCCCGAGATCGTGCAAACGCAGAACAGGATGAAAACGAACCTGGCCTTCATGAGAATCCTCCTTCCCGTTAGACCGGGGAAGCGCGAAGCGGTTACGCGCGGCGCGAATCTTACGGGCGCTCTTCCATGGGAATCCAGTGGGCGGGGTAGACGGGGCCGATGTACTCGGCGCGTGGACGGATGAGGCGATTGTCGTCCAACTGCTCGATGACGTGGGCGCCCCAGCCGGCGATGCGGCTGATGGCGAAGATGGGAGTGTAGAGATCGATGTCGATTCCCAGCGTGGCGTAGGTGGAGGCGGAGTAGAAATCGACGTTGGCGTTGAGCTTTTTGTCGGTATTGATGTAAAGCTCGATGGCCCTGGACATCTCGTACCACTTGGGCACGCCGGCGTCCTTGCCGAGCTGCTCGCTCATGGTGCGCAGGTGGGTCGCGCGGGGATCCTCGGTCTTGTAGACGCGGTGGCCGAAGCCGGATATCTTCTGCCGCGCGGCCAGCATGTTCTTGACGTACTCGATCGGGTCGGCGCCGGCCTTGTCGATGGCGTAGAGCATGCGCATGACGCCCTCATTGGCGCCGCCGTGCAGGGGGCCCTTGAGCGCGCCGATGGCGCCGGTGATGGCCGAGTGAACGTCGGACAGCGTGGCGGCGATGACGCGGGCGGCAAAGGTGGAAGCGTTCAACTCGTGTTCGGCGTGCAGCACCAGCGCCATGTCCAGCGTCTTGACGGCCGTTTCCGAGGGCCTGACCCCGTTGAGCATCCAGAGGAAATTGGCGGCGTGGTTGAGCGAGCGGTCGGGGGCCACCACCTCGAGGCCCTTGCGCAGACGGTCGTAGATGGCCACGATCATGGCCATCTGCGCGGTCAGATGGTAGCACTTGCGTACGTTGGCGTCGTGGGAGTTGTCCTTTTCGTCGGCGTCGTAAAAGCTGAGTGCGGAGACGGCGGTGCGCAGAACCTCCATGGGCGTGGCCGAGGCGGGAATGCCGCGCAGCAGGTCCACGATGCGGAAGTCGAGCCCCCGGGCCAGAGATAGCTGGGAGTGAAACTCGCGCAAGGCGAATTCGTTGGGCAGAATGCCGTTCCAGAGCAGGTAGGTGGTTTCCTCGAAGGTCGAGTTCTCGGCCAGTTCGTGAATGTCAATGCCGCGATAGGCCAGGACGCCCGCTTCTCCGTCGATCCAACAGATACCGGAGTTGGCCGCAACAATTCCTTCCAGACCCTTCCCAGCGCCACCGGTCGTCATAGCTTTCGGATCTCCCCTTTCCAATGTTAACTTGGCGGATGCGGCGGATGTCCTGATCTACCACCCCAGCGACGAAGACCCCGCCGCGGCGGGCTTGGGATCCCGATCTTCCACCCCAGCGACGAAGACCCGTCGTTGGGGACCCCGATGTCGAAACCGGGCACGGCACCTGAAAATGCAGTAAAGATGTTTATAACGTAGCGATTCCCTGCTTGTCACGGAGTGCGGGACGACAGCGAGGGTTGAAACGGTCTTTCGACGGCGTTCAGGAGGCATGCGCCGGAGGGAACCGGCAGTATTTTCTGCACATTCCCTGTTTTTTGCGATAATACTTGGGGGGGGGCGGAGCTGCGCAGTCGGCAGTCTGGGGGAGTGCGGATTTCGCAGGCTGGTATTCAGCAAGCGCACGTGAGATTCCATAAAGAGAATCCCAGTGTTGGCGTTCAACGGGACGGAACATAGCCATTGCCATGACCTGGGCCGAGTGCACAGGCCTTCGAGGAGCGGTTGGCTGGCCGGCCGCCCCAGAGAAAAGAGGGAAACAAATGAGTGAAGAAGTCGACAATGTCCCCAGAAACTATTCCGGTGCGCTGATGGCAGTGCTCGCCGTGGCCTTAGTGGCCGCGCTGGGCGGCCTGATCTGGTGCGCCGTGCTTGGTAGCCATCTGGCCACACAGCAGAATGAACTGGCGGAGGCGAAGCAGCAGAACAGTCAACTGCAAGCCAAGCTGCGCGAGACTGACGCCCGCCTGGAGGTG
This sequence comes from Occallatibacter sp., assembly GCA_050014655.1. Classification (GTDB taxonomy): domain Bacteria; phylum Acidobacteriota; class Terriglobia; order Terriglobales; family Acidobacteriaceae; genus Telmatobacter. The sequence continues at coordinate 3,588 of JBEKCX010000038.1, forward strand.
GCCACCGATGAGCTGAAGACATCGCTGGGACTGACCCAGAAGCAGTTGGATGCCCGCGCCCAGGAGATCACCGATCGCGAGCAGCGCGTGGAAGCCGACGCCCAGAAGCTGGCCAGCGCCCAGAAGAAGACCGCCCAGCAGGTGACGGCCGTTTCCAGCGCTGTCACCGACGTGAAGACCGACGTGGGCGGAGTGAAAACCGATGTGGCCAAAACGCAGAGCGACCTGGCCAGCGCGATCAGCCAGTTGACGCTGATGAAGGGAGACTTGAGCAGCCATGCCAGCCTGATCGCACGCAATCGCGATGAGCTGGAAATCCTGAAGCACAAGGGCGACCGCAACTACTTCGAGTTCACGTTGGCCAAGGGCGAGAAGAAGCCCGTAGGCACGGTGAGCCTGGAGCTCAGGAAGGCCGACGTCAAAAGGAACAAGTTCACCCTGCTGGTGTACTCCGACGACAAGCAGTACGAAAAGAAGGACAGGAGCGTGAACGAGCCGTTGCAGTTCTACAGCGGCAAAGATCCGCAGCTCTTCGAGATCGTGGTGAACTCCATCGGGGCAAAGAATTCGGCCATCACCGGGTATCTGTCGGCTCCCAAGAGCGCGCCCGCTCCGGCGGCGGCTCCGGCTTCTAGCGGACAATAACCGCGGCGTGGGGCGCGAGCACCAGGCTGGGCTGGTACCGGAAGGCGAAGGTAAAGTTCAGGTCCTTGCCCGCGTCCCACTCTTGCTTGCTCATGCGGAAGGCTGAAACGATGGTCCCCTCGACGGTCTGCCCCGGGTCGATGGTCATCTCCAGGGGAAGCCCCTTGCCGTGCGGCACGGGCATTGAGGGGTAGGCGAGAAAGACCCGGTCGTAATCGGCCGCGGAAGCCGCATAACTTGAATGGACCTCGTCCGCCAGCTTGATGTTGGCCATGATGTTGTTCAGGAATAGCGGCTGCGTGCCCTGGTTGTGGAGCTTGACCAGCGAAAAAACATAAACCTGGTCGACGCTCTCTTTGGCCATGGCCTCGCCGTTGGCGTCGAACCCCGAGGTTTCAGTGTGCTGCGGGTGGACCCACACCTGCTCGATCTCTCCGCTGGCCAGGGGTGGCTTTTGCCCTGCGATCACATACACGGTCACAGCCACGGTGACCACAGCGGTCGCCACGATGGCAGCCCAAACCACGTGGCTGGAACCTCTGGTGAATTCCTCGCCGCGGGCGGCATCGTCGAGTTCTTGCGGAGTATCCTGTTGCAGCAGGCTCATAGCGAACTTATCTTATCTCCATCGGCTCATTGCGGGCCATGTATTTCGTGTTTGGCGGCAACGGAATGGTAATTTCGCTTGTGCCTGAAGCGACGCTATTTTCTTCCTGCCTACGGCCGGGGCCGCAGCGCAGCCAGGAATTCCTCGGCTCCCAGCGTATTCAGCACGTCCTGAGGTCCCAGCCAGGCGCGGCGGAGCTGGCGCAGGCCGTAGTCCATGCTGCCCAGGTTGCGGGCGTCGTGCGAGTCCGAGTTGATGACGATGCGGCAGCCCAGCTCTTTGGCCAGGCGGAGGTCGCGGTCGTTGAGGTCGAGGCGGTCGGGAGCGGCGTTGTGCTCGACGGCCACGCCCAGTTCGGCGGCGCGGCGCAGGACCGTCCCCATATCCAATGCGAAGGGCTCGCGGCGCAGCAGCAGCCGGCCGGTGGGATGGCCCAGAATCCGCACATGCGGGTTCTCGATGGCCTTGAGCACCCGGGCGGTCATCTCCTCGCGGCTTTGCTCGAAGCGGGTATGAACGCTGGCAATAACGATTTCCATTCCGGCCAGCACCTCATCGTCCAGGTCCAGTGCGCCGTCGGCCAGAATGTCTACCTCGATGCCGGTGAAGACGCGGATTCGGCCCTCCATCCGGCGGTCCACCTCGCGAACGCGCTCGATCTGCTCACGCGCCCGCTTCTCGTCCAGGCCATTGGTCATGGCCAGGTTCTTGGAGTGGTCGGTGATGGCGATGTACCCGTAACCGCAGGCCAGGGCAGCCTCGGCCATTTCGCCGATGGTGTTGTGGCCGTCGCTCCAGTCGGTGTGCATGTGCAGGTCGCCGCGGATGTGGGTTGAATCGATCAGCCGAGGGAGGCTGCCGTGCGCAGCACCTTCGATCTCGCCCAGGTTCTCGCGCAGTTCAGGGGGAATCCAGTCCATGCCCAGCGCGGCGTAGATCCCCTCCTCGGTGGCCGCAGCTACGGTCGAATCGTCGTCGAGACGGGCCAGCGCCCACTCGCTCAGTGTGTAACCCATCTTGAGGGCGCGCTGCCGCAGCGCCACGTTGTGCGCCTTGGAGCCGGTAAAGTATTGCAGCGCAGCGCCATAGGAGGCCGAGGGCAGCAGGCGCACGTCCACCTGCAGGCCGTTCGACAGATGGAAGCTCACCTTGTTCTCGCCCTTGGCGATGATGTCGTGGATGCCGGGGTAGGCGGCGACGTGGTCAACCGCGGCGGCGGTATGCTCGGGCGCGCAGGCCGGGCCGGTGACCAGCAGGTCCAGGTCGCCCACGGTTTCGCGGCTCCGGCGCAGGGAGCCGGCGGGGGTCACCCTCTCGATTCCGCGAAAGGCCAGCAGGTGGGCTGCGATGCGGCTGGCGGCGTCCTCGGCTACGTCGATGCGGAAGCGGCCGGCGCTGCGGCGATAGTCCTCGATTCCCTTGCGCAGCTTCTCGATCTGTTTCTCGCCCATGCGGGGAAGGCCGGCCAGGCGGCCCGCCTCGATGGCCTCGGCAAGCCGATCGATGCTGCCAATCTGCGCCGCGGACCACAGCAGCGCGACCGTCTTGGGACCCATGCCGGGCAGCTTCAGCAGCTCCAGAACACCCGCGCCGTACTTGGCCAGCAACTCCTCGCGCAGGGGCAGCGTGCCGGTGGCTGCGATGGCCTGCAGGTTGGCGGCCATGCCCTTGCCGATGCCCGGAATCTCCAGCAGCCGGGCGGTTGAGGGCGCGGCGGCCACCAGGTCCACCGTGGTCTGTTCGGCCTCCTCGGCGGCATTGCGATAGCTGCGGATGCGGAAGCTGTCTCCGCCGTCGATCTCCAGCAGATCGGCGGTCTCGGCCAGCAGACGGGCCATGTTGGGGTTGTCCATTGCGAGAGTCTCCGCAGACAGTAGAACAGGGAACAGGGATCAGGGATTGGCGGCTGCAAACCGGCGGCGATGTGACGAGTGAATGGAATTTGGGCGCACTTTTTCGTTGCCGCCTGGCGGCGGTCTTGCGGTAACGCCCGGTCTTACGCGCCGCTATGCTGCGGTGTGGGCGGCATCCCTGAAGCGGACCACTGCATCCGCCTGGGGACCTTTCTGACCTTGGACGATGTCGAACTCGACGTCATCGCCCTCTTTCAGCGTTTTGTACCCGTCCAACTGAATCGACGAGTAGTGAACGAATACATCCGGCCCGTCTTCGCGTCCGATGAATCCATAGCCCTTGGCGTTATTGAACCACTTGACCTTCCCTTTGTACTGGGCCACAGGCTCCTTCTTTCTTTGGGTCTTGCGGGGATACGGCGAGCGAGGGGATCGCCCACCGGCATCTATTAAGACGAGAAAAAGGGAAGAAAAGTTGGAAAATTTTTTCGCCAGGGGTTCCAGCGAGTGAGATGGGCCGGATTCTCGCTTCATCGACCAAGCGGGCGCCGGGGCACCCTCTTGGCGGTCGGGGGCATCGCCGCCACCCCGGCCGCCGGGACCCCGGTCATCTGGAATCGCCCGGAAAGCGCTGATCTTGCTGAGGAAGCGGATGCCCGCCGCGGGCAATCGCCTGCGCCAGGCGACTCCTACTTCTTGCGCTTGCCGGCCTTGAGCCGCGCGTACAGGAGCACGCCGCTGAGCGTCTTGCCGTCCAGAATGGCGCCCTTCTCGATCATCTTGAGGATCTCGGAGAGCTTGACCAGGCGAAAATCAATCTGCTCGTCGTCTTCCGGATGGGCGTCGCCCGCCACCAGGCCTTCGGCCATGAAGACCTTCATCGATTCGCCCAGAAAGCCGGGGCTGGGGTAGTACTCCACCAGCAGCTTCCATTTCTTGGCGCTGTAGCCGGTCTCTTCGGCGAGTTCGCGCTGCGCACCCGCGAGGGCGTCTTCGCCGGGCTCGAGCTTGCCGGCCGGCAGCTCCCACAAAAACTGCCGGGCGGCATGGCGATACTGGCGCTCGACGACGATCCAGGGGTCCTTCTTGTCTTTGGAGCGGTCCATGGCCAGGATGACCACGCTGCCGTTGTGACGGATGATGTCGCGCTCGCTCTGGCGGCCGCCGGGCTCGATCAGCTTGTCGTGGTGCACGCGGAAGAGCCGGCACTGAAAGACGATCTCGGAGCTGAGCAGTTGCTCCGTCTCAGCGGGAGCGGCAGGCTTGAGCATCTTTGCGGCCTTCTTCGCTTTGGGCTTGGGCGCCTTGGGCTTTCCTGCTGCTTCTCTCTGGGTTTCAACGGCCTTTGCTTGCCGGAACGCGGCGGCCTTCCCCTTCAGTGGCGCCTTTATCGGTTCGGCAGCCTTTGCACCTCTGGTTTCGCCGGGCTTCATAGTCTTCTCTTTCTTGGCCATTTCCTGTTTCTCTCCTCAAAACGCAGTCAAGAAGAGTATACGCACCGCGCACGGCTGGTCGATGACAGCCGACATCCTTCAGGGTATTCGCATGAAGCCCGTGAATCGCAAGGAGCCGTGCCGTGACACTTCTTGCTCCCGCGACCTGACTTTCATGCGAATGCCCTGACGCAAATCGCTGCTCCACAGGCCGAAGAACAGGCTACAATCGTGTCTATGGGACTTGCCGTCTTTGCCATGCGACTGCTGGAAGTGATGTTCTTCGCCGGCCTTGCGGGGTCGGCCCTGGTGGTCGCCATCAGCTTCGTTGAAGACGGGAAAGAGCTGTTTGGCAAGGACGAGAAGTAGCGTGCCCCGGCGCTCGCTGGCGGCACTTTTCATTTTCATTGACTCTCGCTCGATTCCGACATACACTCACGGCAGGGCCGGAGGGGATTGCGCCCTGTCGACTCCAGGAAGCCGGCTGTCGCGCCGGCGCTTACGCGATGGCATCTAACCGAACGACCGTAGCTCCACCCTCGAACCGCGTCCGGCTCATCGTGGCGTCCTCCGTGATGCTCACGTTCATCTCCTTTTGGCAGGCGGCAGCGGTCGTTCTCACCGATCTGGGGTCTTCGGCCTTCTACGTCGGGGGCATCGCGGAGCAGGCGATCGGGGCCGCTGCGCCGTGGTTCATCCTGGGCATCATGCTGTTCAGCTTCGCGGTGCGCGCGGTCTACGTCGAGAGCTGTTCGATGTATACCCGAGGCGGCGTCTACCGGGTGGTCAAGGAGGCCCTGGGCGGCGGCTTCGCCAAGCTGAGCGTGTCGGCTTTGATGTTCGATTACGTCCTTACGGGGCCCATTTCCGGCGTCACCGCCGGCCAATATGTTACCGGCCTTGTCAACGAGTTGCTGACGGTGGCAAACAGCAGTCACTGGCTTCCCCCAGCTCTGATGGACGCCCAGAACCGCCCCTTCCAGTTCAACATGGATCACACCGCGGTTGTCTTCGCCGCCGCGGTTACCATCTATTACTGGCGGCTCAACATCAAGGGCAACGAGCAGCCGAGCCGCCGGGCTCTGCGCACCATGCAGATGACCGCGGCGATGGTGGTGGTTCTGTTTGCGTGGGGCGGGTACTCGGTCTTTGTGCGCGGCGTGCATCTGCCTCCGGCGCCCATACCCTCGAACCTCCATTTCAGCGACGATGCCTTGGGCTTTCTGAAGGGAACCAGCCTGGTGCCGCTGTTTGGTCTCTTTGGCATTCTGCTGGCCTTCGGCCACTCGATTCTCGCCATGAGCGGCGAAGAGAGCCTGGCCCAGGTCAACCGCGAAATCGAGCACCCCAAGCTCAGGAACCTGAAGCGCGCGGCCCTGGTCATTGCCATTTACAGCTTTGTCTTCACCGGCGGGGTCACGCTGCTGGCCTCGATGCTCATCCCCGATTGGCAGCGGACGCACATCTACCAGAACAACCTTATCGCCGGCCTGGCCATGTACATGGCGGGGCCGCTGTACTGGCGCATCCTTCTGCGCATCGTCGTGGTGCTGGTGGGATGCTTGATTCTCTCCGGCGCCATCAACACCTCATTTGTGGGGTCCACCGGCGTGCTGATGCGCGTTGCCGAGGACGGCGTGCTCTCCGACTGGTTCCGCAAACCCCATCCCCGGTTCGGCACCAGCCATCGCATCCTGCACCTGGTCTTCATCCTGCAGACATTCGCCATCGTCGCCAGCAGGGGCAACGTCATTCTCCTGGGAGAGGCCTACGCTTTCGGCGTCATCTGGTCCTTCACCTTCAACACCCTGGCCATGCTGGTGCTGCGCTGGAAGTACCACGGCGAACGCGGATGGAAGGTTCCTCCCAATCTGCGCATTGGCAAGACCGAAGTCCCCATCGGTCTTCTCTCGGTTTTTCTGGTGCTGCTCTCCACCGCCATTGTCAACCTCTTCACCAAGTCCATCGCCACCATGAGCGGCATCGTGTTTTCCGCGGCCTTTTTCATCGTCTTCACCGTCTCGGAGCGAAGGAACCTGCGCAAACATGCACTGACCGCGCGGCAGATGAGCGAACACTTCGAACTGGAACACCAGGACACTATCAGCCGGGAATCAGCGGCCATTCGTCCCGGAGGCGTGATGGTGAGCATGCGCGACGCCGACAATCCCCTGGCGTTGAAATGGGCGCTCGCGCACACCAGTACCGAGGAACAGGACGTGGTGGTCATAAGCGTGCGCATGATGGGCGTGGGCGGGCCGGAGTATCTGAGCCTCGAGCAGCAGAGTTTCAGCGAGCACGAGCAGATGATTATTACCAAGGCGGTTTCCATTGCCGAGAGCTTCGGCAAGAAGGTCTCGCTGCTCGTGGTTCCCGCCGGGGATGTCTTCGCCGCGCTGGCGCAGGGCGCAAACTCCCTGGAAGTGGAGTCGGTGGTTTCCGGAGTTTCCAGCAGGATGACCGCCCAGGAACAGGCCTTTCACATGGGGCAGGCATGGGAGGCCCTGCCCGCGCCCAAGCGCCAGTTCAACCTCTATGTCATCGCTCCCGAGGGCGAGGTCAAAGTGTTTTACATCGGGCCGCACGCGCCCGCGTTGAGTCCCGACGATGTCCAGTTGGTGCACCGGTTGTGGCTGAACATGCGCCGCGATCCCTCCGCGTCCGACCTGCACCACAGCGACATCATCACCTATGCGCTCACTCGGCTGGCGGGCCAATACGCCCGCGAGAAGCAGGAGATACTGCGCGATCTGCGCAACTATCGCGCGGCCGAGGCGCCCGCCACCCTGCGCCTCGACAACCAGAACCTTTCCAGTGGTCCGCCTGCTGCGCCGCCGCCGGCATTGCCCCCGCTCCCCTCCAAAGCTCCGCGTTCCATCTAGCACATTTTCGGGAATTGTGTATGGCAGAAGTATATTGGTATCCCACCCTTTCCGCAGAAAGAAGCGGAAAGGATGGGGCACGGAAGTCTGCAGTAAAGGCGAAAATGCTCCAGCGAGAGAGGCGGGGGCGGTTGCTCCTTTCTCTTGAATGAGAACCGGGCCTTGCCAGCCTGCGAGATCAAAGGAAAGCGGCCTGCCGCGTGAGAGCAGCAGGCCGCTTCTATGGGTTGCGTGGCGCGCGTCAGTTCAGCGTGAGGTCCGCGCTCAGCGGGGTGTTCTCGCTGGAGTCGCCGACGCGGATAACAAACTTGCCGGGGTCGATGGTCCACTTGTGGGCGGTCGAGTCCCAGTAGCTGAAGGAGCGGGCGTCGAGGTCGATGGTGACGCGCTTCGTCTCGCCGGGAGCCAGGCGGACCTTCTCAAATCCCTTCAGTTCGCGCTCGGGGCGGGTGGCCTTGGCGGAGGGGTCGGAGACGTAGAGCTGGGCCACTTCTGCCCCGGCCTCGCTGCCGGTATTGGTCACGTCGAAGCTGACCTGAACGGTTGAGCCGGCGGCGGCCGAGGCGGGCGCTTCGAGCTTGGAGAAGCTGAAAGTGGTGTAGCTGAGGCCAAAGCCGAAGGGATAGAGCGGGTGCTTGCCGGTGGTGGTCCAGTAGCGATAGCCGACCAGCAGGCCGTCTCCATACTTCACGTGGGGAATGACGTAATCGACAGGCTCGCGGCCGGGTTCGGTTACGTGCAGCGAGGTGTCGGCGCCGTTGGCCGGGTAGTACCACGGGAAGGAGGGGTCTTCTTCCCAACTGTTGTCGAAGCTGACCGGCAGCTTGCCCTCGGGATTGTGCTTGCCGAAGAGAACCTCTGCAACGGTCGTGCCGCCTTCCTGGCCAGGATACCAGATGTGGAGCAGCGCGGGAACCTTGGCGAGCCAGCGCCGGGTATCCATGCCGCCGCCACCGGTGAGGGTAACGATGGTGTGCGGATTGGCCGCCTCCACGGCTTCGATGAGCGCGTCCTGGCCCCAGGGCAGAGCAAAGGTGCGGTCGTGGCCTTCGCCCTCGGTGAAGCCATCGAAGCCGGCGGCCACCACGACTACATCGGCGGCAGCGGCGAAGTTCCGGGCATCCTCGGAGACCAGGTCCGGCTCATAGGCGATTCCCATGCCGAAGCGGACGCCCCCGAATCCGGAGACGTAATCGGCTTGCACGTTCAGCGTCTGGCCGGCGGTCAGATCGAGCGCCCAGGATGGCGGAGCCTGACCTTCGACGTGGGGCGGGGTGGGCAACTCCTTGCCGTCGACAAGCACCTTAAAGTCGCTGCCCCAGGTCTGGGAGGCTGCCAGAAGCAGGTACTTGCCGGCCTTGACTGCCTTGTAGCTGGCGGTATAGCGGACGCTACGCGGGGTCTCGTCCCTGGGCCCGCGCCTCTCGAAGCGGAAGTCGCCGATCGAAGAAGCGGTGGCAGTTTCCGGCTTGCCGGTGAAGTCCCTGCTGGGGTAGGTGGCCACCTTAACCGGACCGTCCCAGCGGGTATTGCGAAAAAGATCGTTCATCTCAGGCAGGCCGCGGCTGTAGAGAACATGCACATTGGGGCCGGCCAGGTTGGCGATGCCGGTGAGGATACTGACCGGCTCGAAGGCCTGGGCCTCGGAGGAGCC
>JBEKCX010000039.1:0-12565 GCA_050014655.1 Occallatibacter sp.
GCCTTGATCGTAAGCCAAGAGCAACTTACGGCGCAGATCATCCCCAAGGGGTTTACCCATATCTGTGTTCGCCGCAGAGTCTCGCCAAAGACAGTCTACACCATTTACTAAAACGCTCTAAGATGAAGAGGTTTGGAGTTTGCACGATTCTGTCCATCGCGGCGCTTTGTGCGCTGCTGTCGTGCAGTCAGAGGAAGGCTTACGCGGATGCGCTCCTTTATATGCAAATCACAGGCGTTCAGGGAGCGAGCTACGAAAGTGAAGACGTTTATCCCTACTATGGCACCGCCAATGCCAATCCAGTATGGCTAATGTGTATCAGCTTCACCGCCGACATGAACATCGGAGAGACTTGGACAGCAGAGAAACAGTCCATCCCCGGATCTTCTACGTTTGAAGAAGCGGTATGGCTTTTCAATGACGCCAATGTAGCCGTTGCGAACTACAATGCCGAAATTGCGGCAGCCAATGCCGCCACTGATCCCGCCATTGCGGCAGATGACACCGCCCTCGCGGCAGGTTACACCGCCCAACAGATCGCCGATCAGTGGGCTGCGTGGGAACTCTTCTCTCCGAGCGCGTACAACAGCCCTCCGCCCGGCGCGGTTAACCAGATGGATCTAGCCGTGGCTAACTACGCATCCGAGCCTGCGGGTTTCTATCAGAAATTCATTCTTTATGCTCCGGTCCCCGGGACCGAGAGTGAGCTTGGCACTCCTCAGTTTTTTCTGGGATATGGAGATCAAACACCCAACGCACCGAATCCTTACGGCGGAACCCCCACTACACCGGCGTATGGTGTGCTTCCCGAGCCGGGGACGCTGGGATTGATGGGCACCGGACTGTTGGGACTGGTTGGCATGTTGCGCCGCAAACTCCCGCGGTAAGCCGCGCGCGTTTGGGCCATTTCGTTAAAACAGGAACGGCCGGAGCAGTCATCCCCTGCTCCGGCCGTTTTGTTTTGCTTCCTAAAGCAGAGCGCCGACTGGGGCATCGACGGGCCGCCAGACGGATAGGCTTTTCCTGCCTAACCTCTGGCGCGGGGCGGATCAACCGGCCATGAGGAGATCGCACAAAGCACGGCTTCCCTGTCAGTACCGTAGACCGGCGCCGTTCAGCGAACATAGGGGCTCATTCCCAATCCCGGCTCCACCCATAGTGTGAGGCAGATCACACGGTAAGAGCCTATGATGGATGGAGAATGGCGTGGTTGGAAGGCCGTCCGGCTTCCGGCGCGCGTGCGAGAATCGTTGTGGAGTCCCGATGGCTGCATTTGGCAGTTTTGCACTTCTGATCGCTCTGGCGCTGGCTGCCTACAACCTGCTGGCCGGTGCGCTGGCCTTGCGGCTGATTGCGACCGGGCAGCCGGCGACCACCCCGACGAGCAAGAATCGCTCGCTGGGAACCACGGCGCGCGTCTCGCCGGAGCGGCTGGCGGATACGGCGCGGCGGGCCGGAATCGCCAGCTTTGTAGCCGTCACCGCGGCCGCCTTCGCGCTGGTATGGTCGGTTTTTGCCAACGATTTCTCCCTCGCCTATATCCTGGAGCACTCCAACCGCGCGCTGCCGGCGGCGTACAAGTTCTCAGCGTTGTGGAGCGGCCAGGAGGGCTCGCTGCTGCTGTGGGCGTGGCTGCTGGCGGCCTACGGTTTCGTCCTGCGGCTGACGCACAAGACGGACGTGAAGCTGTACGCCTACGCGGGCACGATTCTGGCCGGGGTGCAGGCGTTCTTCCTGGCCATCCTGTGCTTTGCCGCTCCGCCCTTCGCGCTGTTTCAGGGAGCGGTTCCAGAGGACGGCAACGGGCTGAATCCGCTGCTCCAGTACCCGGAGATGGTGATTCATCCGCCCATGCTTTACCTGGGCTACGTGGGCTTCTCAGTTCCCTTCGCCTTTGCGCTGGGCGCGCTGATGATGCGCTATCCCGGCGAGAGATGGATCAAGGTGACGCGCGTGTGGACAATGGTGACCTGGCTGTTTCTCACCTGCGGCATCTTTCTGGGCATGCACTGGGCCTACGCCGTGCTGGGCTGGGGCGGCTACTGGGGCTGGGACCCTGTGGAGAACGCCAGCTTCATGCCCTGGCTCACGGGCACTGCCTTTCTGCACTCCGTGATGATGCAGGAGAAGAAGGGCATGATGAAGAGCTGGAACGTGTGGCTGATCTTCTCCACCTTCCTGCTCACGCTGCTGGGCACGCTGCTGACCCGTGCCGGCCTGGTCAGCTCGGTGCACGCCTTCGCGCAGTCTTCCATCGGGACGTGGTTCGTGGTCTTCATGGGAATCGTGCTGGCGGTGTGCGTCGTCACTTATATTTTGCAGCGCAGCCACCTGCAGAGCGAGCACCATCTGGAGTCCCTCGTCAGCCGCGAGTCCAGTTTCCTGTTCAACAATCTGGTGCTGCTGACTGCGTGCTTTGTGATTCTGTGGGGAACACTCTTTCCCATTCTGAGCGAGTATGTGGAGGGCAGCAAGGTGACGGTGGGCGCGCCGTTTTATAACCGGGTGGCGGTTCCCATCGGGCTGTTTCTGCTGTTTTTGACGGGCGTGGGCCCGCTGCTGCCCTGGAGGGCCACGTCGCTGCGCGCCATTCGCCGCAACTTTGTGCTGCCGTCAATCGCGCTCTGGGCCACGGTGATCGTTTGCCTGGTTGCGGGCGTGCGGCCGTGGAAGGACGGCGCGCTGGACGCCGGAAACTTCTACGCGCTGGTGGCATTCGCGCTGAGCGCGGGCGTGCTGACCGCGGTTTTGTCGGAGTTTTTCCACGGCGCTCGCGTGATCGCCAAACAGACCGGACACAACCTGCTGGCGGCTACCTGGCTGCTGACGCGCAGGAATACGCGCAGATACGGCGGCTACATCGTCCACATCGGCGTGGTGGTGATCGTGGTGGGGCTGGCCGGCTCGGCCTTCAACCGCAACGTGGAGAGCGAGATGGGGCTCCACGACAAGCTGGTGATCGGTCCCTATACGCTGGTGCAGGTGGGCGCCACGCAGGACTCGAGCGCCAACTACGACTCCGAGTACGCCCTGCTGGACGTGTACAAGGGCGGCAAGAGAGCGACTGAGTTGAAGCGCGACGGCTGGCTTTTTCACTTGATTCCTCTGCAAATGGCTCCCGAGAAGCGGGTCTACCAGCCCACCGGCCAGCCGCAGACCATGGTGGCCATTCACTCGGTTCCGGAGTGGGATCTGTACGTGGTGTATGAAGGCACGAACCCCGATACGGGCCAGCCGATCATCAAGGCGTTTCTGAATCCGCTGGTGGGCTGGATCTGGTTCGGCCTGGTGGTGCTGGTCGTGGGCACGCTGGTGGCGCTGGTTCCGGCTTTGAGCCCGGCCACCGCAGCGGTGCGCGTTCCGGCGCGGGCACCCAGCGAGCCGGCGCTCAAGGGAGGCATCGCATGAGGCGTTCCACGCCCTTGACCTTTTGGATTAGAGCAGTGGAAGCGGCCGCGCTGGCGGTGGCGGTGTGCTTCTCCATGGGCGCGACGGATGCAAGCTCGCGCTTCAACGACCTGGGCCACCGGCTGATGTGCACCTGCGGCTGCGCGCAACTGCTGGGCGAGTGCAACCACGTGGGCTGCCCGGAGAGCGGGCGGGAGCGCGAGGAGCTGAAGACGGCCATCGCCGCCGGCAAGAGCGACAAGGAGATCTTCGACTGGTTCGCCGCCAAGTACGGCGCAACGGTGCTGGCCGCGCCCACCACGCAGGGCTTCGATCTGGTGGCTTGGATTGCGCCCTTCGCGGTATTCGGCGCGGCGCTGGTGGGCACGGTTCTGCTGGTGCGGCGGTGGTCGGCGGGCAAGGCGCAGGCGGCGGCAGGCCCCGGCGTGGCAAGCATGGACCCGGCGGAGCGAGCGCGGCTGGAGAAGATTCGCCGGGAGACGGACTCCGGCGGCGACGGAGGGTATTGAGCTATGACCACTTTGCAGGGCGTGGTGGCGGGCGGATTGCTGGCCATTGCGCTGCTCGTTTACACCTTCTGGCCGGAGAACGTCTTCGCCAGCCAGAGGCAGAAGACCCGCCTGGATTACCTGCTGGAGCGCAAGGAGCAGCTCTACGAAAACCTGCGCGACCTGGGCTTTGAGCACCGCGCCGGCAAGTATCCTGAAGAGGACTTCGTGGCGCAGCGGGCGCAGCTTGAAAACGAGACGGCGCAGTTGCTGGCCGAGATTGAGCGTTTGCAGCAGGCGTGAGAGCCCGCGAGCATTGTCATCCTGAGCGAACGAAGTGAGCCGAAGGACCTGCGGTTGTCTTTTTGCTCCCTCCTTTCCAACCCGCCGCGTAATCAGAGGACGTCATTAGAACCATGAAATCGACTCAATTTGTTCTTTGCACCTTTGCTTTGAGCCTGCTGGCAGCAGGCGCGCTGGCGCAGGCCGCCACAGTCACCGGCACAGTCACCAACCGAACCACCGGCAAGCCCGCCGCGGGCGACACCGTTGAGCTGGTGGACGTGCAGGCGGGCATGAAGGCAACGGCGCATGCGACCACCGACTCGAACGGGCGCTATTCGCTGGACGAACCGGGGAACGGGCCGTACCTGGTGCGAGCGGTCCATCAGGGCGCCGGCTACTTTATTGCCGCGCCGGAGGGCGGCGGGCCGGGGAACATCACGGTGTACGACGTGGCCGCCAAGGTTCAGGGCGTCTCCATCGAGGCCGACGTGCTGGAGGTGGAAAGCGAGAATGGCCAGCTCAGGGTGACCGAGCGGTACTTTGTCCACAACACCAGCTCACCGCCAACCACGCAGTGGAGCGCGCGCTCGTTTGAAGTGGTGGCGCCCGCCGACGCGGTGGTGAACGGCGTGGGCGCGCAGCGGCCCAACGGCCTGCCCACCAACGTCAAGCTGGACCCGGACGGTCCCAAGGGGCATTACTCCTTCAACTTTCCCATCCAGCCGGACGACGGCGACAAGGACACGCTCTTCCAGCTCAGCTACAACCTGCCCATGAGCGGCGGCAAGTACACGTTCCACTCCGAGGTGACGCTGCCGGCCGAGAACCTGGCCGTGATTCTGCCCAAGAGCATGACCTTCACCGCGGGCTCGGGAGCGGCCTTCAAGTCCGTGCCGGAAGACCCCAGCGTGCAGACCTTCGTGACCAGGAGCATCATTCCAGGCAAGGCGGTCGAGTTCACCATCTCCGGCGAGGGATCGATTCCGCGCGAGCAGCAAGGCGCTGCGGCGGGACAGCAGCCCGGCATGGGCGCTCAAGAGAGCGGGGGCCAGGAGTCGGGCGTCGGCGCGAACGGCAATCAGCCCGGCGGCGGCATCGGCGCGCCCATCGGCACGCCCAATCCGATCTCGAAGTACACCTGGTGGATTCTGGGCGGTCTGGCGCTGGCGATGGCTGCGGGGGCGGCCTTGCTGCTGCGCAAGCCGGCAACCACCGCAAAGACGCTCGCGGAGCGATACCGCGATGGATACCTGGCAGCCGGCGGCATTGTGCTTATGGGAACCGTGGTGAAGTTCCTCTCGCTGGCGATGGGCGCGATTGTCGTGATTGCCGCTGCCGCGTACGCCGGTTCTGAAAGCACTTTGGTGCTTGGCGCGGGGATTGTAGCGGGAGCGGTGTTTGCTTTGGCGGGATTTGCGGCAGGGGTCCTGATCTCGGCGCAAGGCCAGATCATGCAATCGATGATTGACACCGCGGTCAACACATCTCCTTTGATCGACGCGGCTGAAAAAGCCCGCCTGATCGGGATTGCGGCTCCGGACAGCGAAGCTTCTTCTTCAGAGGATCAGTAAATGGCGGTGGTGGAAGGGCTGGCCCGAGGTGGCCGGCCCGCCGAGGACTGGCAGCAAGTCCGCCCGTGTATAATTAAGTTGGCTCTCTGAACAAATCGTACAGCAGAGCTGGCCTCTCCCCCAGAGGCCGAAGTCTCCGTTGATTCTATTGTACTTACGTGTTGGCCAAAGCCCGATCCTTCCATGCGCCGACCGATTCAGGGAATTCCTGCGCCGGATGGTGCGGCTTCTCCGCCAGTCGCCGCCAGCAGTTCGAGCCCGAATGCGACATTTTTCGAGAATTGTGAGGCATTTTTCCGTCGCCGCTCGCAATACCGGGGAATGAGGAAGATCGATTTGTTGGCTTCGCACTTGCTGTGAGAATCCAATCGCGGTCGTCAAGAGCCTCAAAGCGATCGAGGTCTGCTCTTTTCCCTCTCCGGAAGGGTTGCGCGCATACACTTGCTGAATTGCTTGCCGACTTCATCGCTCCTTGTTTTCCTGGGGAACCAGACCGTTGCACTGACGTATGGGCCAAGGCCCGATCCTTCTATGCGCCGATCGATTCAGGGAATTCCTGCGCCAAACAAAGGCGAGGGATAACTGAGCAGCGGCCACAAAAACACTGGGGAATAGCTGAATTCATGAGAATCTTACTTCGCACGCTTCTCTATCTCTCGCTCGTGGTGTGGCTGGGCGCGGAGATCTTCTTTCCCGTCGTAGCCGCCATTGCCTTCTCAACGCTGCAACCGGACACGCACGCAGCCGGAACCATTGTGGCTCAATTGCTGCACATTCTGCACGGCATGGGGCTGGTCGCTGGAGCTGTGGCGCTGGTCATGCTTGTGCTGGCTCCATTCGTGCACATGTACAAACCGAAGATGGTCGTGGCGCCGATCATGCTTCTGTTGCTGATGCTGCTGTTGACCGCCTACTCACAATTCGGGATCATTCCGGCCATGGCGCGCGACCGCATGGCAGCGGACGGGGCAATCGACGCGCCCGATACCACCAATCCAAACTGGATCGACTTCAACAGGCTGCACCGCCGCGCCGAGCGCGTGGAAGAGATCATCTTGCTGCTGGGACTGGCGACGGTGACCTTGGGGGCCGCGATGGAGACGGCGAAGGCGTAGGGAGCAGGGAGTAGGGAATAGGGAGTAGATTGCCGGCGCAGGTCACGGCAAGTTACAGCGGGCGCGTGTTAGGCTTCTTGGCGGAGACGAATCGGCATGGCTTCTGCGTCGAGAATCGCAAGCTCAGTTCCTATCCTGGCCAACGCGCGCGCTCAGATCGAGGCGCGTGCAGCGGCGGGACGCATTCCGTGGATCGGGCCGCTGCTGCTGGTCTCGGCGCGCTCCGTTCTGCTATTAGCCTCGCAAGGGCTGATGGCGCTGATTCTGCTTGCCCGGCATCGGTCCGCGCCGTGGCAGGCGGCGGGCGACTGGTGGGACGTTTACGGCACCCTGGTCGATATCGGCTGCCTCATCGGCCTAAAGCATTTCACCCGGAAGGAAGGCATCCGGCTCCGCGACCTCCTGGGGCCGGTTCGGATGCGCCGCGGGCACGACCTGTTTCTGGGGCTGGGTTATTTTCTGCTGGTCTTTCCTTTCTTCCTCGGCGGCAGCTATGGCGCGCGCCTCCTGCTTTACGGATCTACGGATAAGACCCTCAACAGCTACCTTCTGCACATGCACCAACTGCCCGTCTGGGCTACGGTGTACAGCGTGACGCTGTGGTGGATGATCTGGTCGCCGACCGAAGAGGCGACCTACAACGCTTACGCGATGCCGCGGTTGCAGGCGCTCACCGGGCGCACCTGGGTCGCCTACGCGATGGTCGGATTCTTTTGGGCCGCGCAACACTGCGCGCTGCCCTTCATTCCCGATTGGCGCTTTTTAGCCTTCCGCTTCCTCGCGTTTCTGCCCGGCGTCCTGGTCATGATGCTGATCTATACGCGCACGCGCCGGCTGGCGCCGCTGATCGTGGCGCACTGGCCCATGGACATTACGGCGGCGATCATGACGGCCATCTATTGACGAAGACACGGAATGGGGAACAGGGAATAGTTGCCGGTTCATCTTCATGGTTTCCCAGGCCCCGCTGAAGACGGTGGTGAAGCGCGCGTTGAAGAGACAGTGAGCAATAGAAAGATACTTTGCCCCCAACAAAGGTCTGCGCGGTATAGTAGGGGGCAGGAGAATCTTGCATGAAACTGCTCAGTTCAAGATTTGCTCTCTTTCTCTTCGCGGCGCTGATAATTCCCTGCTCCAGCGCGCAGGATGCAACGGCGAAGACTGCCGCGCCCAAGCCCACGCTTTATTCCTCACTCCCCCAGCTTTCTACCATGAAATATTTTGGCGGAAAACTGACCGCGATGGCCGAAGACTTTCCGGATGACAATTACGATTTCAAGCCCAATCACGCTCAGCTGAGCTTTGCCGAACAGTTGATCCACGGTGCCAATGTCATCAACATTTTCGTTGAGATTGGCAAGGGAGAGAGGCCGCAACTCGTCGAGCCGAAGCGATCCGATTTCAAAGACAAGGCGGCGGTGGTGAAGTATGTGCGCAATGCATTCGCGGATGGCGCGGCGCTGATTGCCAGCAAAGGCGACAACGGAATGAACGATTTGGTCGTCAATCCGTGGAACAATCAGCAAGTCCGTTTAAGCGAACTGGCTGGGTTCTGCATTGACCACTCTGGAAGGCTTAACGCGGCGCTCGTGGCGTATTACCACTTGGCGGGGCTTGTGCCGCCGGAGTCGCGCCCCAAGAAGTAGCCGGGGATTGTGGTTTCAGCCTCCCTCTGGGGTTAAAGCTTGCGCTGATTCTCTCGAGTGTAAGCTGGGTGCCCATCCTTGCGCGTTCTATGCGCAAGGATGGGCACCCAGCAGTTTTTTCTGACCCCTGATCCCTGTATCATCAGTGCATGAAGACTGGCATTATCGGCCTGCCGCAGGTGGGCAAGACATCGCTGTTCAAGATTCTGACCAAGGCCAAACTCGACGAACATAGCCACTCGCGCGAGGCCCACATCGGCGTGGCGCGCGTGCCGGACGAGCGCCTGGACAAGCTGTCGGCGCTCTACTCGCCAAAGAAGACCACTTACGCAAGCGTCGAATTCGTGGACGTGGCGGCCATTGGGCAAGAGGCGCTGAAGGAGACCGCGTACCTGACCAGCCTGCGCCAGGTGGACGCGCTGATTCATGTGCTGCGCGCCTTCGAGGAGGAGTCAATTCCGCACGTCGGCCCCATCGATCCCCTGCGCGACATCCGAAACGTCGAGTTCGACCTGATGTTCAGCGACCTGGCGCAGGTTGAAAAGCGGCTGGAGCGCGTGGAGAAGGACTTGAAGAAGATGCGCACCGGGGAACTGGAGCGGGAACACGCGCTGCTGGTGCGGTCGAAGGAGGCGCTGGAAAAGGAGCTGCCGCTGCGCGAGCTGGAGATGACGCCGGAGGAGAAGAAGCTCATCCGGGGCTTCATGTTCCTGTCGCAGAAGCCGATCCTCTATGTGCTGAACATCGGCGAGAGCGCCACGCTGGGCGCGGACCTGGAGGCGGCGGTGAGCCGCTTCAAGCTGGACGAGGTTGCGCGCCGGCCCAACGCAGGCGCAACCGCCATCTGCGGCAAGGTGGAGGCCGAGCTGGCGGAGATGGACGACGAGGAGGCGGCGGAGTTTCTGTCGAGCTATGGGCTCGGCGAGAGCGGCCTGGCGCGGCTCATCCGCAAGAGCTACGAACTGCTGGGGCTGATCAGCTTCTTCACCGCCGGCGAGGACGAGTGCCGCGCCTGGACCGTGCCGGTAGGCTCCAAGGCGCCGCAGGCCGCCGGAGCCATTCACACCGATTTCGAGCATCACTTCATCCGCGCCGAAACCATCCGCTGGGACAACCTGCTGGCCGCGGGTTCCGAAGCGGCGGCCAGAGCCAGGGGCACGCTGCGGCTGGAGGGCAAGGAGTACATCGTGCGCGACGGGGATGTGCTCAACATCCGGCACAGCGGGTAAGGACGCGCATTGCTGAAGCTCTCTCTCATTCTCGGTGCGATTGCCGCGCTGGCCGACGTGGCCGGCGGGCTGGTACTGGTGCGCGCGCGCGGCGTGGAGCGCTACCTGCGCTACTTTGTGGCCCTGGGCGCGGGTTTCCTGATGGCCACGGCGCTGCTCGAGATGACTCCCGAGAGCCTGCGCCTGAGTCCGAGGCTGGGGCCGG
The DNA here is from genome assembly GCA_050014655.1 of Occallatibacter sp. GTDB lineage: Bacteria > Acidobacteriota > Terriglobia > Terriglobales > Acidobacteriaceae > Telmatobacter. Next base: position 9,948 of record JBEKCX010000039.1, read on the forward strand.
TGCTGATCATGGGCGGTTATTGCGTGGTGCATCTGCTGGAGCACACCATCAACGCCCACTTCCACTTTGGCGAGGAGACGCACCCCGGCGAATTTGTCAGCCGGCGTACGGGAGACTCGGTGCTGGCCGGGCTGAGCCTTCACGCACTCTTTGACGGCATCGCCATCGGCTCCGGTTTTCTGGTTACGAACTGGCTGGGCTGGCTGATCTTCCTTGCGATTCTGCTGCACAAGGCACCGGAGGGCTTCACCATGGCCAGTGTCATGCTGGCCAGCGGGCGCAGCCGGACGACGGCGCTTTACTCCGCCATTGCGCTGGCCGGGGCCACATTGGCCGGCGTGCTGGTGATCGAGCTGATTCCCAGTTGGCTTCCCTACGGGCTGCCGCTCTCGGCCGGCGTGGCTCTCTACGTGGCCGCCACCGACCTGGTTCCGGAGGTCAACCGCGAGCCGGGCATCCGCATGGCCCTGGTCTTCTTTGCGGGCGTGGCGGGATTTCTGGCGCTGCGGATGATCTTGCCGGCGCTGTAGGCGTCGAGACGCGCACCACGCTTCAGCAGCGGCGGCCCAGGCCGAATCTCACCGCATAGAGCCTCAGCAGCAGACGCGCATAGTCCCAAGCGACCTTGAAGTTGGCCTTGCTGGCGCCCCTGTAGCGCAGGCCGAAGGCGAAGGGAACCTCCGCGACCGAGCGGATGCGTCCGCGGACCAGCACCTCCAGCAGCAGCTTGAAGCCGGAGCGCTGAAATCGGACGCCGTCGATACATGCGCGGCGGACCAGGAAGAAGCCGGTCATGGGATCGCGGGCGCGAACGCCGGGCCGCTGGATCGGCCAGGTAGCCCAGACGGCGACGGCAGAGAGCAGCTTCCGGATCGGATTCCATTGGCCCAGGTCGCCGCCCGGCGTATAGCGGCTGCCGATGGCAATGTCGCGGCCGTCGCGGATGGCCGAAAGCAACTGCGGCAACAACTCCGGAGGGTGCTGCAAGTCGGCGTCCATCACGCCCAGAATCGCGGCATCGGTGTTCTGCCAGCCATGGAGTATGGCCCCGGAGAGGCCCCGCTCCCCCTTGCGGACGAGGAGGCGCACGCGCGGATCTTCCAGCGCGATGGCGGAGACCGCTGCGCCGGTTCCATCGGGGCTGTCGTCATCCACCACCAGAACCTCGTAGGGGAGGTTCAGGGGATCGAGCACAGAACGCACATGGCGGAGCAGGCCGCCAATGTTTTCGGCTTCGCAGAGGGTGGGAATGACCAGGGCCAGCTTCTCGGGCGCGCTCTTGGTGTGCTCCTTGGCCGGCTGCGGCAGGGCTGCCGCCGGGTCAACCTGCGCGGGGGACGGCTTGATCGGTGCTGACGGCATGATTGATTACCTCAGTGTACATGGGAATTCAGGGGCTGGAAGCGCACGATTGTTCAGACGATCTTCATCCGCCTAGCTGGAAGTCGTCTAATGTAGAGGTATTGCCATCCCACCTGGAGCTTGCCGGGAAAAATGCCATCGACCGCAGCGTTCTGCCGGGAAGAATCGCCGGGTTGCAAAGTGAGTAAGCTCCGACTGCGGATGAAGCGCGCAGTTTTTGAATCTCTGGCGCTTCTGCTGTTTACTGCGCTGGGCTTTGCGGTGATGGGCTACCACCCCGGCCTGGAGGACGATGGAGTCTATCTGACGGCGGTGAAGGCCGACCTGAACCCCGCTCTCTTCCCCCACGACGCGGAGTTCTTCAGGCTGCAACTGCAAGCTACGTTCTTCGACGGCTGGATGGCCCGCTTCGTTCAGTGGACGGGGGTACCACTGGCCTGGGCGGAGTTGTTGTGGCAGTTCGCCGCGCTGTTCCTCATCCTCTGGGCATCGCGCCGGATTGCCGGGCAGTTGTTCGCCGAGCGGCCGGCCCAGTGGGCTGCCGTGGCCATGGTGGCGGCCATGTTCACGCTGCCGGTGGCGGGGACGGCGCTGAACGTCGCCGACCAGCATCTGCATCCGCGCAATTTGGCAACCGCGCTGATCCTGCTGGCCGCCTCGCGGATTCTGGAGGGAAGGCGCTGGCAGGCAGTTCCGCTGCTGGCGCTGGCCTTGCTGCTGCATCCCATCATGGCCGCGCTGGGCATCTCGTTCTGCGTCTTCGAAGCGCTGGCATTGCAGCGGAAGGCCGGGTTGCGGCTGCGCGCCGTGGAAGACTCGCTGGCTGCCGCCGCACCGCTGGGCTGGGTCTTCGCGCCAGCTTCGCCCGCCTGGCGCCAGGCGCTCGACACCAAGACCTACTTCTTCCTCAACCGCTGGACCTGGTACGAGTGGCTGGGCGCGCTGGCGCCTCTGTTTCTGTTCTGGCTGCTTTGGCGCGTGGCGCGTGGCCGCGGCGAGGTCCGGCTGGCGCGTTTTGCCCTGGCCGTCTTCGCCTATGGAGTCTTCCAGCAGATTCTGGCCATGGTCATCCTCGTGCCCAGCTCGCTGGAGCGGATCGCTCCGTTGCAACCCATGCGCTATCTGCAACTGGTTTACATCTTCATGGCCCTGGCCGCGGGCGGGCTGCTGGGCCGCTTTCTGCTCAAGGCGCGGATTTGGCGCTGGGCGGTCTATCTGCTGGTCGTCAACGGCGGCATGTTCCTGGTGCAGTGGGA
>JBEKCX010000040.1:0-12092 GCA_050014655.1 Occallatibacter sp.
GTGAAGATGATGTCGTAGCCGAGCAGCAGCTTGATCCACAGCGTGGGGTCGTTTTCGCCGGTAAGGATGGCGGTGGTGGCCTGCACCATGGCCAGCAGGGCCGGAATGAAGATGGGAAAGAGAATGAGCGAGAGCAGCAGTTCGCGGTTTCGGCTGCGGATGGCGAGCGCGGCAAAGAAGATGCCGTTGGCCACCAGCGCCCACGTGCCCAGCGGCAGAACGAGCAGCAAGAGCCAGGCCTGGCCCTCGATGTGCAGGTTGTAGAAGACCAGAAAAACCGGCGCCAGGATCGCCTGGACGATGGAGACGAAGAGGAAGTTCACGATCGCCTTGGCCAGAAAGAGTTCCGCGCCGGGAGCGGGGACCATGCGCTGCGCGTCGAGCACCTGGTGGCGGATTTCGCGCGCCCAGGCCTGGTTGAGCGCGCTGACCGAGGCGAACATGGTGGCCACGCAGAGCACGCCGCCGGCGATCTGCTGCGAGAAGGCTCCGCGGGGGTCGAAGGCGATCGAAAACAGCACCACCACCAGGCCGGAGAAGAAGAGCATGGAGATGATCGCGTCCAGCGAGCGCCACTCGATGCGCAGGTCCTTGACGATATGGGTCCAGAGGGCGCGGGTCATCAGGCGTGGCCCTCCGGAGACGAGTTTGAGCGTTCCCAGGTCTCAGAAGCGAGACCTGGGGCACCCGCACCCGAGGATTTTTGGATGTCTTTAGTCAGGTCGGCGGTTTGGGCCTGGGTGGCGCGCAGGTAGTCGTCGGGCGAGAGAATGAGCTGGACGCCGCGAACTCCGGCGGAGACGCTAATGCGGTCGAAGAGGATGGCGGTCTCATCGACAAAGACGGGATAGGGTCTCTTCGCGCCGAAGACCGTAACGCCGCCGCGGATGTAGCCGGTGAGCGGCTGAACGTCTTTGAGGGAGACCATCTCGGCCTTGCGCACACCGGCGGCGCGGGCCAGCTTCTTGAAGTCCAGCTCGGCGTCGCCGGGAATCGCCGCAAAGAGATAAACGCCGGGGCCGCCGGTGGTCAGCAGGGTCTTGAAGACCTGCTCCGGGGGCAAGCCGATCTTTTTGGCGACGGTGAGGGCGGAGAGATCGTTGGGATCGACCTCGTACTCGCGCACTTCGAAGGCGATGCCGAGGGATTCGAGGATGCGCGCGCCGTTGGTCTTCATAGGGTTGGCTTTCCTGGCTCGAACGATGCCACGCGGCCGGCGCGGAGCGTGAGCACCCAGTCGGCGATGGGGGCGGCCAGCTCGCGCTGGTGGGTGGTCAGCACAATCGTCCGGCTGCCGTGGCGGAAGCCGGCCAGCAGCTCGACCATCTGCCGGGCGGATTCGATGTCCATGTTGGAGAAAGGCTCGTCAAGCAGGAGCAACTCGGGGCTTGGGAGCAGGACGCGGGCCAGCGAGGTGCGCTGCCTCATGCCCTGCGAGTACTGGCCCAGGATGCGGGTCAGCTCGGGGTCCAGGCCCACTTGGCGCAGGGCCTCGGCCGGCGTCAGGCAGGGCCGGCCGCGATAGAGGCTGGCAAAGTAGCGCAGGTTCTCCTGCGCGGTCAGCTCGTCGTAGAGCATGGCCGCGTGCGCCATGTAGCCGATGCGGGCGCGGGCGGCATCGGCCTGCGGTTCAAGATCGCCGAAGACCCGAACCGTGCCCAGGCTGGGCCGCAGCAGCCCGGCCAGAACGCGCAGCAGCGTGGATTTGCCTGCGCCGTTCTCACCGAGGACAACGTAGCAGCGGCCAGCTTCGAGATCGACCGAGACCTGGCGCAGCGCGGCAAAGGAGCCGAAGAGCTTCGAAACCCCGTCAAGGCGGGAGCAGAGGGCGGAACGGGCGGCCAATGCATTGGTCGTAGTTATGGGGTCAGGAGACATTGTCGATGGTCGGCTGCGAATTTGATTTAGGCTGCTTTCGATTCAAGTAGAGGGAAAGAGGGAACGCTGTCGCATATATCGCAAGAAATGAATAGAGAGAATAACGAATGGTTAAATCAAGCTCAGTCCTCTTCCAGAGCCGGACGATGCAGAACAGGATCGGGAACAATGCAGTCGAAATAATCAAGAATATATCCAAGATTCGACGAGCCCTTCGGTGTCCTCCTTGCCTCAGTTCCCCACTACCGATGAAGCCCAAGGCGAGTGCGATGCTTTCAACTGCATTCCAGATGTGATCTTGAGAGCTAAGATGTGAGGCTCTCCCATGACTCACAGTCAACATTACAAATACCAACACCGAACCGAGAAATGCAGCTGTCAACGCACTCTTCCAGTTCATTGAGACTCCTTGCGGACGCGGAGCTGGCGAGCCGGCTTGGACCGTGCAAGTTGTTGCATCAGGATACATTGGCGCCCGTCGGTTGCGAAGCGGATTTCTTTTGTTTTCGACTCAGGTAGAGCGCCACTGGAAATGGCGCGACTACCAGCACCCAGAATGGAGAGGCCGAAAGGATAAAAAGATTACTCCACCAGGCTCTATAGAGTAGTCCTACTCCGATTACAACCAATGGAATAACGAGCGAAATCAAAGAATATCGGTACAGAATACGACAAACCTTCCGATGTCCACATCGGGATAGTTCGTCAGAGCCGGCTGCTCCCATGGACCAAGCGATAACCAGAAACGCCCCAATAATGAAATCATGGGCACTGATGGTCTTGAACGTTCCGATCCAAAGATTAAGCAGACAAAATGCGATTCCCATCCCTGAAATCACGAGAACAGCGGTCAAAAGATTCTTCCAAATCACAAAGCCTCCTTGCACGCGCAGACCTAGCTGGCCGGTTTGGCTGGAGGAACGGCGTCTGCGCGGGGGCTGGCGTTCGGCGCGGCGGCCGGTCGCGCGCCGGGAGTAGCACCGGGCTGGCCATTCGGTCCGGCCGGCGCGTACTTGCTGGCGCACTTGGCCTGAAGCCCGGTGGCATGGAAGACGCCGTCGCGTCCGTATGTGCCTTCAGCCACGGCCTGGGCGTCGTCCTTGAAGGTATCCGGAGGCGGTTCCGAGCCTTTATAGACGACCTTCAGCACGCGGCCTCCAGCGGCCTTGGGCGAGTGGCTCTCGAACTCGTTGATTACAAAGGTGGCGTTGGGGCCGTCGCGCACAATCGAGCCGGGCAGAACGAAGCCATCGACGCGCAAGTGTCTCGTATAGGCCTTGTCGCCCATACCGGCAAGCTCGGAGATGTGGAGGTTGTACTGCTTGGAGTCGCCATAGCCGGACCAGGCCAGCCAGCCGATGGTGCCCACGATAACGGCAACCGCGATTCCGATGCGCAAGGTATTGGGGGAAGTCTTCATAATCAACCTCTAACGATACGAGTCCTGCGGCCCAGGGTCAACCATACATGGATGGAGACCGGGGGCAGACGCATCTAAACTCGCTTCTATACGGGAAGGGGAAACACCGCGCAGAATATTGAATTCATGCGCGTTGTAACAAGGGCACGACTTCAGTCGGGCCGCACGTGGGCGATGATACACGGTGGGCTTTAGCCCCTGAACACGGCATCGGACGGCAATCGGCAAAAGGGACATGAAGAGGTTGGCAGGGGCTAAAGCCCTTATTATCTAGTGTTTTCGTGGTGGCCCGACTGAAGTCGTGCCCTTGTTACAAAACCGGCCGTGGATAGCGATCAGGGAGATCAAGATGCGTTTGCCCTAGCATGGAGACCGCGGCCCAAAGGTTGCAACCCGGGCCAGCGGGGTGCCTTTGTTGATTCGTGCCGGGGAAGGAACCTGCGCCAGCGGAAGGCGCGAAGTTCTTTACAGTCCGCGTTAGCCTTAAGTTGGGTGAGCTGGCATTTGCATCGCCCAGCGGCGAGTTTCGCGCGCAACTCCCCTGCCCCGCCGGGGTTTCTAGAGATCAGGGAAGACTTGCGTTCGCGCCAAAGGGGTCCGGCAAGGGGCGACCCCCGAGAAGGAGACTTGGATGAAACGGCAGATTCTTGTATGCGCCTTGTTGGTCGCCGCCGCTGCCGCCTTGGCAGCGCAGCAGGCGGGCCAGTCGAGCCAGTCCAACCCCTACGAGGGAACCTCGAATCCCCCTCCGGATGACCAGATCACCACCAGCGGCGCGGCGCAGGCCAAGCCCCCGGCCGGGCATTACGCTCAACCGGCTGTCCCCGCGTCCGCCCAGTCGCAGGCTGAGCCGCAGCCCGCTGCCGCCGATCGGCCCGCCAACCCTCCGGACGCCGGCGATGACGGCGGAATCGTGCATGTCGCGCCCAATCCGCCCGCCGCTCCGGCGATTGCCGAACACGCCCCTGCCTATGATCCCGACGGCGACATTGTGCATCCTCGCGCGCTGCGCCCCGGAGAACTGGGCGAGGGAACCAACATTCGCGTGCGGCTGATGCAGCGGCTTTCGACGGTCTCCAGCCAGAAGGGCGAAACCTTCCGCACCGTTGTGGCCTCGGACGTGCTCCAGGACGGCCAGGTGGTGATTCCCGCCGGAACGGAGATCGACGGCCGGGTGACGCAGGTATCGACGGGCCGTGTGGGCGGCCACGGCTCCATGCGCCTGCAGCCGGAGACGGTGATCCTGCCCAACGGCGCGCGCTTCCAGTTGCACGCCGAGACCACGGCAACCCCCGGTTCGCGGACTCGCATCGGCAGCGAAGGCGCCATCACGCCAGGCTCGCGCCTGAAGCGCGACGGCATGGAGTACGGCGCAGTGGTAAGCGCCGGAGCGGTGACCGGGGCCATCCTCGGCGGCCCCGCGGGCGCTGCAACCGGCGGCCTGATCGGAGCCGGCGCGGTCACAGTTCACCTGCTCGTCAACCATCCGCAAGCCACGCTCGAAGCCGGCACAACGATAGTGTTCACGCTGACTGAACCGCTGGATATGGTTCCGGCCCCTTCGAGCGGAAACTAGGCTGGCATCTGGCGCGGCAGTTGGCAATACGCTCTCTGGAATCCTGAAGCGCCCTATCCCCTGCGGCCGCGCACGGCCTCCTTGGCGTCTGCGTGGCCGGTGGCGGGCACTTCGGGCACCTCGGCCTTGACGGCGCCGATCTTCAGCTTCTTGCGCAGTTCGGCGTCCAGCTTGGCAAAGATGTCCTTGTTCTCCTTGAGGAAGGCGCGGGTGTTCTCGCGGCCCTGGCCGATGCGCTCGCCGGCGTAGGCGTACCAGGCGCCGGATTTCTCCACGATGTTGTTGGCCACGGCCAAATCCAGCACGTCGCCCTCGCGGCTAATGCCCTCGCCGTAGAGAATGTCGAACTCCGCCTCGCGGAAGGGCGCGGCCACCTTGTTCTTGACAATCTTCACCTTGGTCCGGTTGCCGGTCACCGCCTCGCCATCCTTGATGGCGGCGATGCGCCGGATATCCACGCGCACCGACGAGTAGAACTTGAGCGCCCGGCCGCCGGTGGTGGTCTCCGGGTTGCCGAACATCACGCCGATCTTCTCGCGAATCTGATTGATGAAGATCAGCGCCGTGCGACTCTTCGAGACGGTGCCGGTGAGCTTGCGCAGCGCCTGCGACATGAGCCGGGCCTGCAGGCCCATGTGGGATTCGCCCATCTCGCCGTCCAGCTCGGCCTTGGGCACCAGCGCGGCCACAGAGTCCACCACCAGCACGTCGATGGCCCCGGAGCGGACCAGCGTTTCGGTGATCTCCAGCGCCTGCTCGCCGTTATCCGGCTGAGAAACCAGCAGGTTATCGATGTCCACGCCCAGCTTCTTGGCGTAGCCGGGGTCCAGGGCGTGCTCGACGTCGACAAAGGCGGCCAGGCCGCCCGCCCGCTGCGCCTCGGCGATGATCTGCAAGCAGATGGTCGTCTTGCCCGAGGACTCCGGCCCGAAGACCTCCGTAACCCGGCCGCGCGGAATGCCGCCCACGCCCAGAGCCGCGTCAAAGCTGATGGAGCCTGTGGAGACGACGGCGATGGGCAGCAGCGCTTCCCGTGAACCGAGGCGGACAATGGAGCCTTTGCCAAACTGCTTCTCGATCTGTGCAAGGGCTAGTTCTACGGCTTTGGCGCGGTCGTCGGCAATGGCCATGGGAAGACTCCTGAGGATGCGCGCCTTGCTTTTCCTCGCAGGAAACGGCGCGGCGGCTGGATTGGATTTCGATGGGATTGTAGCAGGGCTGGGCGGACATTGACAGCAGAAAGCAGCACCGGGCTTCTTCCACTCACGCAGCCCCTTCAGACAGCCGCCTGCTACCGCAGCAAGTCTTCCAGCGTGGTGCTGAGGTCGGTCTTCTCGTCGCGGTACTTGACGATGACGGGGGCATAGAGCGAGAGGCCCCAGTCCTGGCTCAGCTCATGGCCCTTGCCCTTGGCCACGGCGCGGGAGCCGGGGACGACCACGGCGTTCTGCGGAATGATGAGGGGCAGGTCGGGCGTGGCGCGGAGGATCGTGCCGTTGACCAGGTCGAAGACGGGCGTGCCCCGCGTGAGGATGGTTCCGGCGGCGAGCACCGCGCCGCTGCGCACGATGGTTCCCTCGTAGACGCCGGAGTTGCCGCCCACCAGCGCGTCGTCCTCAATCACCACGGGGCTGGCGTTGACCGGCTCCAGCACTCCGCCGATCTGGGCCCCGGCGCTCAGGTGGACGCGCTTGCCGATCTGGGCGCAGGAGCCGACCAGGGCGTGGGAATCCACCATCGTGCCTTCGTCCACCCAGGCCCCGGCATTGATGTACATGGGGGGCATGCAGACCACGCCTCGGGCCACATAGGCTCCGGAACGGATCGCGGAGCCGCCAGGCACAATGCGAACGCCGTCGGCCGTGGTGAAATGGCGCACGGGGTAGGTGTGTTTGTCAATGAACGAGAGCCTGCCGGCAGCCGACTCCTCCATATTGCCCAGGCGGAAGCCGAGCAGGATGCCCCGCTTGACCCAGGCGTTGACGCGCCAGCCTGTGGGCGAGGCGGGGTCGGGTGAGGCGGCGCGAACTTCGCCGCTTTCCAGGGCGGCGCGCAGGGAAAGAAAGGCAGCCATGGCGGAGGGATCCCCGATGGCCGAGGGTCCGGCGGTAAAGTGCCGCTCGATAGCCGTTTGCAATTGGCTCAAATTCATTGCATTCCGAGTTTATCAAGTCAGGGAACAGTGGTGAGTGGTCTGTTGTCAGTGATCAGTTTCCCGGATGCCGGGGCTGCCTGTTCAGGCAACGAGGCGGAGGGGTTCCTCGCGCCAGCGATGGGAGCGATTTTAAGGAATATTGGAGGCGATCGCGGATGAGGTTCGGGAGAACTCACCACTGAAGACCGACAACTGACTGGTGAAGCGAGGGGCAGCCGGGAGCTGGCGATGCGGGTACGGATGACGCAACTCCCGGCGGGGAGGGTTTGGAATCTGAAATGCTGTCTGAGCCTGCGGGACTCGGGTAGGGGGCTAGGCTGCGGGCTCAGGCTGCGGATCTGGTTGCTTGCCTGGTTCTGGACTGGCCGCGCAATGAGACGGGTTGCAGTTTGAAGGAGTTGTTTCCCGCTGGAATCATCGCCAGCGGAAGCGGGGTTCGATCCGGCCTTGCATGGAAACTCTTTGCCTCCAGCCATGCACAGAGCCGGGGATCGCGAATCTCGGGCTGGTCCTGCCAAAAGTCAGGCTCCAGCCCACACTGAATCTGAAGATGATCCAGTTGCAACTCGATAACCGCAACGTGCTTTGGAAAATAACGCCGGACATTGGAGATACCGACGTTCAATCCCGTAAGGCTGCGGCCCTTGCATTGTGTTTTGACCACCATAAGATGCCTGCCCTTCAACGTGAGATGAAGTCAGTCTAGGGAGGGAAGCCGGGGAATGGCCGGTTCCGGAGCGGGGAATCCACAGCGGGATCTCCTCATTTGAAACACACCGGAGGACAAGACCAATTTGGCACGATAGTGCGCCCATTTATTTGTCCTGTCAAGATGTCATCCGGTCAATTTAACGTGAATTCCGGCCTCACACTCCCAACCCGATGTTCATAAGGATGCGCGGGCGGCGTGGAGAGGTTGCCGGCAGGGCGGTTTTTTGCATGAAGAGTCCCTTCGGAATGGACAAATCGAGGGATTCCCTTGCCGCATCGCGTAACGGCTCAAACGGCCAAGCGGAGACTTTGGTAACGAAAGGAACGGCCTTCCGGCGGGCTACATCACGGAGCGAATCGCCTCCCGGAGCGCATCGGCCACCTCCTCTTGCTGGCTGGCGGCGATGCGGTTGAAGAACGGGAGTGCGAGCGCGCGCGGGGCGATGGACTCGGTGAGGGGCAGCCGGGCTGCCGCGGCGCTGGGATGCGCGCGCCATGCGGGTTGCAGATGGATGGGGGCAAAGTAACGTCCGGTGGCGATCCCGCGGCGGGCCATGGCGGCTTGAATCCGGTCGCGGTCGACCCGCTCGGGAAGGCGGACCACGTACACGAACCAACTGATGACGCGGCGGGCCACGGTGAGCGGCGGGAGTTCGAGGCCGGGGACGGGGATGGCCCAGAGCATCGCGTCGTAGCGTTCGGCGGCAGCCCGGCGCATCGCGAGCATCTCTTCAATGCGGCTCAGTTGCACCCGGCCCAGGGCGCAGGCGATATCGGAGAGGCGGTAGTTGTAGCCCGGCTCGGCATTGTCGAGCCAGTCGCCAGTGGGCTGGGGGTTTCTACCCTGGTTGCGCAAGGAGCGCAGGCGGGCGGCGTGGGCTGAGTCCCGGGCCAGCACGGCGCCGCCTTCGCCCGTGGTCAGCTGCTTGTTGGGATAGAAGCCAAAGACGGCCAGGTCGCCGAAGCTCCCTGCGCGGCGGGCCTCGGGCGGGTCTCCGAACTCCGCGCCGATGGCCTCGCTGGCGTCTTCAATGACAAAAAGGTTGTGGCGGCTGGCGATTGTCCGTAGTGCGTCCATCTCCGCGGGCACGCCGAAGGTGTGGACGGCGAGAATTGCGCGCGTGCGGGGCGTGACGGCGCGCTCGACCGCCGCAGGGCCAAGGTTGAGGGTCGCGGGGTCGATCTCCGCAAAGACCGGCGTGGCGCTCGCCTGGTGCACCGCGCCTGCCACGGCGATGAAGGCGAAGGAGGGGACGATGACCTCGTCGCCCTCTCCGATGCCCAGGGTGAGCAGAGCCAGGTGCAGGCCGGCGGTCCCGGAGCTGACGGCTACGGCGTGGGGCACGCCGTGATACTCGGCCAGAGCCGCTTCAAAGGCCGCCAGCTCGGGGCCCATGCTGAGGTGCGGCGTGCGCAGAACGGCCGTGACCGCATCGATCTCGGCTTGAGTGATGTCGGGAGCGGAGAGCGGAATGGCAGGGCGCTCGGTTATCGAGGTTTCCCAGGTCTCAAAAACGAGACCTGGGGCACCCAGCTCAGATTCGTGGTCTCCCACCCTTGCGCCAGAAAAAGGGCGCAAGAATGGGGCACCCAGTTCTTGTTGCAAATTCAGCTTAGCGCTCATCGACGTTCCTCGACTCGGCGGGCAGCGGCGGCGGTTGCTTGATAAGCAGGCCGTCGAGCGGGACGGTGGTGAGCACGCGGGCGATAGTCTGCGCGGCGGTTCCGTCGCCGTAGGGGTTTTCCATCCCGCGCAGGCCTTTTCGGAACTCCGGATCGAGGGCCTGGTTGAGCGCACTGAGGATCGCTGCGGTTTCGGCCGGCGCGTCGATCAGGTTGCGGGCGCGCTCGCGGCCCTGCTGGCGCAGGCCCACGTTGACGGTGGGCAGGGCGAAGGAGGCGGCTTCCATGATGCCTGAAGACGAGTTGCCGATGAGCGCATCCACCTGGCCGAGGAGGCTCCAGTACGCGATGGGGTCGAGGTTGACAAAGATATGGGTGTGCGGGCGCACGGCCGCCGCCTTCTTCGCGCGCTCGATGAGCGCGTAGCTCCCGGCGTCGGCGTTGGGATAGACGAAGAGAAGCTGGCCCGGAGCCTGGGAGAGCGCGGAGAACAGCGCATCGGCTTCCGCGGTTGTGTCTTTGAGGATGGTGACCGGATGGTACGCGGCCAGGATGACTGGCGCCTGGAAGGTGAGGCCGAGGCGCGCTTCGAGAGCGGGCCGGGCGAGGAGAGCGGAGCGGCGCAGGTGGTCGAGCGAGGGCGCGCCGGCGCGATGAACCCGCCAGGGCTCTTCGCCCATGGCGATCACCCGGCGGCGGGCCGCGGGGGTCGATGTGAAGTGGACGTGCGCCAGCTTGGTCAGGGCGTTGCGCACCTGGTCGTCGATAGCTCCCTGGCTGATCTCGCCACCTTCGATATGGGCCATGGGAATCCGCAGCGCCAGCGCCACCGCCGCCGGCGCCATCATCTCGTAGCGGTCGGCAATCAGCAGCAGCAGATCGGGCCGCCATGCGGTGATCGCGTCGGCCAGGCCGAGGATGGCCACGCCGATGGTCTTGGCCATGCCGGTATCGCTGTCGGAGCTGAGCAGGCACTCGATGCGGGCCTTGATCTCCAGGCCGGGAATGGCGTCGCGCTCGATCTCGTTGAGCGTCGAGCCAAACTCGGGTGACAGGTGCGCGCCCAGGGCAAAGAGGCCCAGCTCGACCTCGGGGTGGGCGGCGAGTTCGCGCAGGGGCCAGTAAAGGTGGCTGTAATCGGCGCGCGAGGTGGTGAGGACGCCGATGCGGCGTTTGCCGAGCCTTGATGCGTTCAAAGGGGTTTCGTTCATAGGGAACGGCTTTTGAGGGACTGGCGCACGGGAGAAGTATAAATTGGCGGGGGTTTCGGTCGTGCATCGGGCAAGAAGGCCATTCTCTGCGGCGATGCGGGCGGACTGCCCGCTCGCATACACTGAATGGTTGAGCGGCATCTCCGTTTCGACAGTTCAAGCCGGGTTGGGGAAAAGATATATGAGGATGACCGGGCCGTTGGCCCTTGTTCTTTATGCGGCGGTTGCGGCAGCGGCTGGAGCGCAGGCGCGCTTTGACGCCGATGCGGTGCGGATGAACAATCGCGGCGTGGCACAGATGGGCCAGCAATTTACCGAGCGCGCGGCCGACAGCTTTGCCGAGGCCATGAAGAAGGATCCGAAGCTAGCGCAGGCGGCCATCAATGAAGGCATTGCGCTGCTGACACTGCAAAAGCTGGACGAGGCCAAGAAGGCGCTTCAAACGGCTCTCGCCCTGGACCCCGGCAATGCCCAGGCCTGGTACAACCTGGGGCTGGCGCAGCACGCGGGCAATGAGCTGGAACCGGCGCTCAAGAGCTTTCAGCAGGCGGTGAAGTTCGACCCGGCGGATGCGGATTCGCTTTATTTCGAGGGCGTCTGCTACCAGGAGTTGAAGGAATTCGACCAGGCGATTGCGGTCTTTCAAAAAGCGCTGGAGATTGCGCCGCTGCACGCTTCGGCGGAGTTTGCCATTGCGCGCACGTTGCAGCGGGCCGGGCGCACCGCGGAGGCAAAGGAGCACTTCAAGCGCTTCCAGCACCTGACCAGCACCAAGATCGGGGCGCCGATCGGGCTGGCATACGGCGAGCAGGGGCATTACTCGACCGTGACTCCAGTGGAAGAGCCGGAGGCGGGCAGGAAGGCGATGATTCCGGTGAAGCTGGTGGCGCAGCCTATGATTTCCCAGGTCTCAAAGGCAAGAGCTGGGGCGCCCAGAGTTTCTGGTGGAAAAGGTGAGGAGTGGACGACCACCGGCGGCGCTTGCATGATGGACGCGACCGGCTCCGGAGCCATGGACCTGGTGCTGATGCAGTCGGGCGCGCAGGCCATTCGCGTGCTGCACAACAAAGGCGATGGCAACTTTGAGGATTGGGACGCGGCTGCGGCGGGGTTGAAGGCTTCAGGCCACGCCGTGGCCTGCGCAGTGGGCGATTATGACGGGGATGGATTGAACGATCTGGCGGTTGCGCTGGACGATGCGGTGCTGCTGTTCAGAAACCTGGGCCACGGAAAGTTTCAGGACGTGACGGCGGAGGCTGGGCTGAAGCCGATGAACCGGCCCACGGGAATCACGTTCATTGATTATGACCACGACGGCGATCTGGACTTGTTTTTGACTGGAGCGCCGTTGGCGGCGGGCGGATCGTCGAATGTGCTCTGGCGCAACAACGGTAACAAGACCTTCACGGAATGGACCGAGCCGACGGGGTTGGGGGGGAGCGGGAAGACCAGTGCGGCGATTCTCACCGACTTCAACAATGACCGCGCGGTGGACATCGCTGTGACCGGCGATGGGCT